>JAZUOR010000261.1:0-2910 GCA_045604745.1 Acutalibacteraceae bacterium
CATTCGGACTCACTGCCCTCAAAACCGCCGGCTACGGCGATTTCATAGGCCGAGGCTCCGTCGGCACCGGACGCACCGTCTGTGCCGTCCTTGCCGTCAGCGCCCCTGAGTGATGCAAGCCATTCGGACTCACTTCCCTCAAAGCCGCCGGCAACGGCGATTTCATAGGCCGAGGCTCCGTCGGCACCGGGACGGCCGACGGCATCTATTGGCTTGTACGTGCCGTCGTCCGCAAGAAATGCGTCCCCGACACCGGTTCGCATAAGAATGGATGCCAGCTCATGAGCAGATGCGGCAGCGGCAAGCGCCTGCTGCATCAATTCGGGTGCGGGCTCTGAAGCATTGTCTGCGGCAGTGTTGGTGCCGCAGCACACATAACCCGCAAGCACAGGGGTAGTCTGCCGTACGAGCACATCGCCATCGTAACCGTATACCCCTATGGTGTATGCGACGTTGGCTTCGTTCAGCGTTTCCCACGGAAGAACAGCTCTGCTGCTTTCCAGCATTACCGCCTTCGATGTTTCTCCGGCGGTGAACACGGCGATTCTGGAAAGTCCGGCCCAGTCAGATGTAAATTCGAATATGCAATCCACATCGTTTACGCTTCCGCAGATAAGCGGCTGTTCCTGCTCAATGGAAAGCGATACTTCATCGACATTGATTTTAATAGTTCTCATTGTACCTCCTTTTTACTGAACGGCCGCAGCGGAACAACGCCCGTGTCCGACCTCTCACGGCCCTTCAGGAGTAAAATATATCATCATTATCGTCGTTACTGCTGTCAGCCTGCGCGCACTACAGTCAGACAGCGCGCACTACTGTCAGATATCGTGTCTTTACCGTCTTGCTGCCCGCTGAATAGTGCAGAGGCAGAATATATGAATGCTGCATATTGTATTTGCCGGATTATCTGATATAATTGAAATAGCGTTCAGGCTCTGCGGCGGATCATCAGGCCTGACGGCAATGAATAAGCAATGCAGAACGCTGTCTTGCTGTGAGGCAGACACGGCTCAGCTTTGCAAAAGGAAAGGGGTACGGAAACATGAGCGACCGTATTTTTGATGTCTCTCTCAGCGATTATCCCCGTCTGGATGGAGAAACCACCGACGAAAAGCGCATCATGCGCGCGGTGAACGATTGCGCCAAAGGCGTTCTGTTCATTCCCAAAGGCGTGTATCTTGTTGCCCGGATGCTGGAGATAACCAACTGCTGCTCTCTGCTGCTGCACAAGTCTGCAGTGCTCAAGGCATGTGAGCAAATGGATTATGTTCTCAAGTACGATGCGGCGGAGTCATATCCCGGTCTTGACGAAACCAACTGGTGTCTCACGCCCCATTACGGCTATGATGACGAAGACTGGAACCTGTTTGTTACAGGCGGCTGCATTGACGGAGCCGGCCTTGCCAGCTGCATGTGTCTTAACAGCTTCAAGCACTTCACCATGCGCGATATGTCCTTCCGGAACGGCAGAAAGTACGGACTGGATATCCAGAGCGAGGACAGCAAGTGGACCTTCGAGCTGGTGGCACAGAATCTTTATTTCAAATGCACCATGCCGGGGCTTTCCAGCAATTCCGGCGTGCATTCCACAGGCGGAGACAGCCATTTCATCGACTGCGTCGTGGTGGATTACACCAGAGGCTTTGAGATGGTTGGCGGCGGCTCCAACCGCCTGACCCGCTGCCACGTGTGGGGCGGCCCCATTCCGCCCAGAAGTGAGGGAGAGCTGCCGGAAATGCTGGTGGATTCGGTCAATTTCGTGCTCAGCTCCTATGACATCGTTCTTACCGACTGCTATGCCGACACCGGCAAAACCGGCTATCTTGTCACCGAGCATGCACGGCTCATCGGCTGCAGCTATTTCAATAACTACGGCTACGGAATGGATGGAATAACCGCCATCGACCACCGCGGCGGCCATCTGCTTGTGACCGGCTGCATGTTCAGGAAAACCTGCCCCGATGCAACGCTGTACAAGGGCGACAACAAGGATGTCATCTGGCGGGATAATCTCTATCCCGACGGTTTCGAGGAGCCGGAAAAGCAGTAATTGAAAACACCGCTTCAGTGCTGTATAATATCAAATAGAATCACCTGCCGGTCAGGAAGTGCCTGCCGGCAGGTGATTATTGCAGTCCGGAGCACAAACGCACATAAAAGGAGACAAACCATGAAAACGCAGCTAAAGTCCATTCTGCTCATAGTTATGGCAGCAGTCTGCTGGGGTACGATAGGCATTTTTTCAAGGGCACTGTCGGATGCCGGTGCCGCACCCATACAGGTCACCGCCATGCGCTGTGTGGTGGTCGCTGTGCTGCTTACAGGCTATCTGCTTGCCGCCGACCGCTCAAAGCTGCGCATAAAGCTCAGGGATATGTGGATGTTTTTCGGAACAGGCATATGCAGCATCCTCTTTTTCAACGTGTGCTATTTTTACACTCAGTCCCGCACCGAGCTGTCGGTTGCGGCAATATTGCTGTATACGTCGCCCTTTTTTGTCATGCTTATTTCGGCTGTGACCTTTGGCGAGCGCATAACGGCGGGTAAGCTTGCGGCTCTGCTGGTGGCCTTTGGAGGCTGCACGCTGATAACCGGAGTGCTGGGAGGCGGGGAGTCGGTGCCGCTGGCTGCCATCCTGACCGGGGTGGGCTCAGGACTGGGGTATGGTCTATACAGCATTTTCGGCAAGCTGGCACTGAGAAAATACGATATACTTACAGTTACTGCGTATACGTTCATCTTTGCTGCGGCAGGCGCGGTCCCTTTCAGTTCACCGGTCAGGCTTGCAGGTATGCTGGGTCGGGACGGCAGTCTCATAATCATGGCTTTGCTTTTGGGCGTGCTGTGTACGCTGGTGCCCTTTGTGCTGTATACAAAGGGCCTTGCCGGAATAGAATCCGGCAAGGC
>JAZUOR010000262.1:0-2554 GCA_045604745.1 Acutalibacteraceae bacterium
GACCAGACCGCCGGTGGTGGAGCCGATGGTCTGGGGCAGGCACAGAGCCTTGCCGGCCATCTGCTTGCCGTACAGATCCGGGTTGTTCTGGTCGCCGCAGGTGGCTTTCTTGTCGCCGAACTGCAGGGCTTTCTGGAAAGAAGCAAGGGTGTTGAGTCCGCCGTGGGAAACAACGGCCTTGGCTGTGACCTGTCCGGGCGTGACTACTCTACCGGTAAATGTCTTCATTTGTTGCCACCTCCTGAGATCTGAGCAAGGATTTCATCGTCGGTATAGTAACGGGCGGTGGTGTAGGTACGCAGCTTGTTGGACGAGGTAATGACCGGCATCTTGCCGCACAGGGGATTGTTCATGTACATCAGCGGGCAGATGTAGGAAACGACAACGCCCATCTTCTTCAGACGCTTTGCGTAGTCGGTCTGCTCGAAGGCCTTGAGTACAGCGGGTGCAGTGGTGAACACGGTGGGTACGGCAACCTTTCTGCGCTTGTTTGCCTTGAGGGCTGCCTCCAGCCGGTCGGTCCAGCTCTTGAGCTGCTCCATGGTCATGTGAGGGCAGCCAAGGAAGCACAGCTTTGGTTTGGCTGCCGCGTCCTTCCAGATGACGGGATAGCTGTCGTACACTCTCTGGAGCTCAGCGTCGTCAATGACGTATACTTTTGCGTCCTCTTTCACAAGGCCGTCGCCCTGCTCCTTTGCTTCGGGAGTGAGGTTGTCGATGTGGTAAAGTCCCACAGCGCCGTTGGAGGCGCAGGCAGCACCGAAGTCCTTGAGATAGGTGCAGGCAGCGTCGTTGAGCTCGGTGCCCAGCCACTGGTCAAGACCCTTGATGTAGGGCACATCCTCCACAACCTTCATGCCGATCGCCGAGCCCAGCAGCTGAGCTTCGGGCTTTTTGGTGGTCTTTATCTCGATGACCCAGCTGGCACGGCGTCCCTCGTCGGTCACAAGACCGAAGTGGGGGACATAGCCGATTATAGAGCCCATGACGTCAATGATGCCGGAGTTGCGGTTGCAGCGTGCTCCCAGAACGGAGTTTGCGTAAACAACGGCAGAGGACTCCGACCAGCTGAGAATGTCGCCCTTTTCCGGCTTGTTGCCCACTTCGTCAAGATAGCAGGCGCAGGTAAAGGCGTCTTTATCCATCAGTCCGAGCTGGTTCAGCTGGCCCTCATAGAATTCCTGACGGGAATACATGAAGTTGTTGAAGATGAAGTTCTGCAGAAAGTTCTTGGGTACGTTCTTGTCAAGAGGACGGGGATCGGCAGAAAACTTCTGTCCGGACACAGCACCGGCTTCAATGAGCTGGTTCATCAGGTCATAGACCGGCCCCAGAGCCTTGAGGCCGAAGGAGGTGACCAGATGGTTGTACTTGCTGGTGATGGGGATAAGCTTGTCGGCGCCGAACAGCTCGCCGTAGCGAATGACCGACTGCATGACCTTTGATAGGGTTTCGCCCTTTTCGCCGTCAAGTATGGCTCTTTGTTCGTCAGTTAAAAACATGTCTGTGCTCATTCCTTTCTCGCCATAGCGTTATTCTGTTATATATCCATGCAGGCATCCCATGCGCCCCAGATAACGGTGCGCAGATTGCCCACTTCCTGTGCATCGCCTATAACAGCGACCTTGCCGCCCTTTTTGGCGATCGGAGCGGGAACGTAGCCTACGGAGAGAATGACCGAATCGGCGGGAATGCTCACAGCCTCACCGGCCTTGTTCCTGACGACAACGCCCTCGTCGGTGATCTCGCTCAGAGCAGTCTCAAGGTGAACCTCTACCTTGTTGGCGGCGAAGAAGTCGCGCAGATAGCTGGAGTTGGCAAGGCACACACCGTCAGCAACGATCAGGTCGTTCTGCATCTCGACAATGACCGGCTTCTTGCCCTTGAGATAGAGGTCGTAGGCGATCTCGCAGCCGGTAAGGCCGCCGCCCACCACCACAACGGTGTCGCCGACTTCCTTGCTGCCAAGGAGGTAATCAACAGCCTCAAGGGCCTTGTCGGCACCCTTGACGGGCAGGGAACGGGCCTTTGCGCCGGTGGCAACGATGATCTTGTCGTTTTCTTTCTTCAGCGCCTTGAGATCGGTGATCTCGGTGTTCATCTTGACGGTGATGGCGGGATACTTCTGGATCTCGCGCTCATACCATGCGATGAGTGCCTTGTCCTTTTCCTTGAAGGAGGGAGCGGCAGCGGCAATGAACACGCCGCCCAGTTCCCCGGACTTTTCATACAGGGTGACCTTGTGGCCCCGCTTGGCGCAGACCAGAGCGGCTTCCATGCCGCCGATACCGCCGCCGATGACGGCGATCTTCTTTGATTTCTTTGCCGGCTCGATGCCGTACTTGTCCGACTGCATGACCTCGGGATTCAGAGCGCAGCGGGCGATATGGCTGGCGTCATGAATGGACTGGGCATTGGCGACACCCTTGTAGTGAGACATATTGAAGCAGGCGTTGTGGCAGCAGATGCAGGGCTTGATGTCCTCAAGGCGATTCTCAATGAGCTTGGTGACCCATTCGGAGTCGGCAAGGAACTGGCGGGCAACACCCACGCC
>JAZUOR010000263.1:0-6761 GCA_045604745.1 Acutalibacteraceae bacterium
GCTACGATCCGACTTGTGTGCAACGCCCTTGAGACTCTTCTGGTGCACAGCGACATCGCCGCCGAGGCTCTGCCGGTCATCTATGACCGCCTTGCGGAAAAGAATGTGGAGCTTCGCGGATGTGAGCGCACCCGCCGGATACTGGGAGACACAGTCACTCCGGTCACCGATACCGATTATGACACCGAATTTCTCGATTATATTCTCGCCTGCCGGGTGGTGGACAGCCTTGACGAGGCCATCAGCCACATAAGAAAATACAGCACCGGTCACAGCGAGTGCATAGTAACAAAATCTCTTGAAAGCTCCCGCCGCTTCACCGCCGAGATCGACAGTGCCGCGGTGTATGTCAACGCCTCCACCCGCTTTACCGACGGCGGCGTTTTCGGTCTGGGAGCCGAGATCGGCATTTCGACCCAGAAGCTGCATGCAAGAGGCCCTATGGGTCTGCGTGAGCTGACCAGCATGAAATACATCATCGAGGGCGACGGACAGATTAGATGACCGCCGCACGAAATATTGGGGAATAATCAAAGAGGATGGAGGGAAGACCGTTGTCCGGCAGCAGCAATAACCGTCAGGGCGGCGGCAAACGCCCGAATTCGCCGCGCTACAGCGAACGCTACGGCAAGGGGCATGTGAATCCCTATCTGGGCGGACAGCCCAGACAGGATATGGTCTACAGGGAAATCGAGGAGCGCCAGAACGCTGTGCGTGCCGAGAATGAGATGGAAGCCAGAGCCGAAAGGGAAAAGGCAGCCCGTGAAGCCGAGCGGAATCGAGTGAAGGAAGCCGCACAGCAGACCCCGGCCGCCGGAAGTGCGCAGAGAACTGCTGCAGAGGAAAGCGGACGTGCCGCCCACGGTACTGCCCGCAGACGCACACGGGACAACACCCGTCCGACCGGTGCCGCCGGAGATCCGGAAATGCAGGCGCGACTCAGACGGATTCAGGAACAGGCCATGAAAGAGGCCAGAGCCATCAGTGAGGGAAGAGAGCCTGCGACAGACGGCTTTGACGATGCCGACACCACACCCGATGTAAAGCTCAGGCTGTCCGAGGACAACAAGCCGCTTATAGCACTGGAATCAAGAGGAGCCGACGGTCGACTGGAGGTCAAATGGATACCGGTCATGCTGTCGGAGGAGGACATGGAGACCTTTTTCCCGGCGATAGAGCCGGTACAGGATACCAGGGGGATAAAGTTGGAGGAAAAGAAAGAACTGGAAATCAAAGAGAGCAAAGAGCCCGCTCCCGACGAGGACGGTCTGGTGCTCATTCCCATAGCAGGAGTGGACGATGTCACTGACGCTGCGGCTGCTGCCGTTCCTGTGGCTGCGGCTGCTGCGGTGGAGCTGCTGAACAGTGAGTCTGAGCCCCACAGTGCGCCCGCTCCGGAAAAGAAACAGAACAAAAAGAAAAAAGAACGCAGAAGTCCGTCGATCGACGAGCTGCCTGTCATAACTCTTGAAGAGGCGGGAGGCAGCGATGCCGACCAGGAGCCGGAGGATAAGCCGGAGTCAGAGACTGAGCCGGCAGCAGAAGCGCCGGTCGTACTTTCTGACACGGATGATGACGGCGAGCCGTCCGGAAACGACGAAGCAGAGGAAGAACCTGAAGAAACTGCCGAGCCGGAAGAACCGGAGCAGATGACGGATGATGCCGACCGCGAAGCTGAGGAGGAATCAGAGCCGGAAGAGTCCGATGAATCCGACGCAGAGGACGGCTCCGACGAAGAATCCGATGATGAGCCGGAGGAAGAGTCCGTTGAGGATGAATCTCAGGACGAACCGGAAGAGGAAGCTCAGGAGGAGCCTGAAGAGGAGCCGGTCGCAGAGCAGGAACAGGATGAGTCCGAAGAATCCGCTGAGCAGGAAGAACCGGAACAGGAGTCGGACGATGAATCCGACCGGGAGGAGTCCGAAGAAGAATCGGACGCGGAATCTGATGATGCCTCAGACTCTCAGGAAGAATCTGAGGAGTAGGAGAAAACGCCTGCTGCCGTGCTTGCCGGAGACCGGGAAGACGAAGAAAAAAACGATGACGAGGGCACAAACAGCCAGCCTAAACAGCCCGGTCAGATAAATGAGCGGCCAAAACACAAGCGCCGCCGCTCAAGACCGACCGACGTTGCGGTTCCTGCAGAGCTGCTGTCCGCACAGCAGCCGGAGGAGCAGGAAAAACCGGAGGAGCAGCCCGAAGCTGAGGAAGCACCGGTGCTCCAGCGCCGCACGGCGGTTGCTGCGCGTCCGGTGTACGACCAGCTCGACACGAGCAGCAGCTATTCCGACAGCCGCTATCGTGAAGACGACGGACAGGACGACGGACTTTTCATCAGGAAAGATCGTCCGGGCAGCACTGCGCTGTTCATGCTTCCCGGCGGAGCAAATCTGCCAAAGTACATTGACGACGATGACTTTGTCGAGCGCTGGCTCGGCGATGAGGAGGAAGAAGATATGGCATCCGACAGCAAGCGCAGAAGGCGCAGAATATCCACCATCATCGGTGCTGTGACCATGCTGCTGGCTCTGGTGGGCTTCATTGCCGTTGCCAAGTGGGGTATAGGCCTGCTGAGCAGCATTGGCAACACCGACACACAGAAGGAAGAATACGCCAGATTCATCTCGCCCATCGTCATGAGCGAAGTGCCGGTCTTTGAAACGTGGGATGCCATTCCTCAGGACAAGCTCCTGCAGAGTGCGGTGTTCAACGTGCTGGACGACATGGACATCACCTATGAGCGCGACGACACCGGAAAGCTCATCATTCCCTCCACCGACGTGGTCAATTCGGTCAAGGAGCTCTACGGAGCCTACAGTGCCGACCCGGCGCAGGACGATGAGATAAACACCCAGATACGCAACGCCCTTTACGGCTCTGCCGGTGAGGACACCACCAATGCCGATGTTTACTACGTCGATATGGAGGACAGCTTCCACGTGTCCGACGGCCTTTCCGGTCCTGCACCGGAGGTTACCGATATCTTCCGCCGCGACAACACCATCACTCTGACCGTTCAGTATCTGGAGGATCTTGAGGGCGGCTCCGGCGGAATACTCTACGCCCGCGAATACATTCTCACCCTTGACGGTGAGGGCTATTATGTTCAGGCTCTGCGCGAATACGAAGAATAAATCCGAAATCCGACACAAATAAATCAATATTACCGAAAGGATGTAATAAAAATGTTCAAGGATATGATCGATTCAATCGGCTTTACCGCCCAGTATGATCCCGATGTTGCTGCTGCAATGAACGAGGAGCTTTCCCGTCAGCGCCGTAATCTGGAACTCATCGCTTCGGAAAATATCGTTTCTCCGGCAGTCATGGCCGCAATGGGCAGCGTGCTGACCAATAAGTATGCCGAGGGCTATCCCGGCAAGCGTTACTACGGCGGATGCCAGTGTGTGGACGTTGTTGAGGAGCTGGCAAGAAACCGCGCCTGCGAGCTTTTCGGTGCCGACCATGCCAACGTTCAGCCCCACTCCGGCGCACAGGCCAATATCGCTGTTTACTTCTCTCTGCTCAAGCCGGGCGACACCGTGCTGGGCATGAATCTTGCCGAGGGCGGTCATCTGACCCACGGCTCTCCGGTCAACCTTTCCGGTTCTTACTTCAATTTCGTTCCCTACGGTGTCAGCCCTGAGACCGGCTACATTGATTACGACGCTCTTGAGGCTCTGGCCAAGGAAGTCAAGCCCAGAATGATCGTTGCCGGTGCCAGCGCCTATCCCCGTGCCATCGACTTTGAGCGCCTGAGCGCCATCGCCAAGAGCGTGGACGCATACCTGATGGTCGATATGGCTCACATCGCCGGTCTGGTCGCCGGCGGCATGCACCAGAATGCGGTGCCCTATGCCGACATCGTTACCACTACCACCCACAAAACCCTGCGCGGTCCCCGCGGCGGCATGATCCTCTGCCGTGAGGAGTACGCCAAGGCCATCGACAAGGCCATCTTCCCCGGTACTCAGGGCGGCCCTCTCATGCACATCATTGCAGCCAAGGCTGTGTGCTTCGGTGAGGCTCTCAAGCCCGAATTCAAGACCTATGCCCAGAACATCGTCGCCAATGCGGCTGCTCTGGCAGACGGCCTGCTCAAGCGCGGCGTCAAGCTGGTCTCCGGCGGTACCGATAACCATCTGATGCTCCTCGACCTGCGCGACACCGGCATCACCGGCAAGGAGCTGGAGCATCGTCTGGATGAGGTCTATATCACCGCCAACAAGAACACCATTCCCAACGAGCCCCTCAGTCCCTTTGTCACCAGCGGCCTGAGAATCGGTACTCCCGCTGTGACCACCCGCGGTCTGAACACCGCTGATATGGATGTCATCGCCGAGTGCATCGCCCTTGCCATCAAGGACTTCGACAACAGTGCCGATGCTATCCGCGGCAAGGTCACCGACCTGCTCAAGGCCTACCCTCTGTATCAGTAATCACATAACAAAAGGAAGGATATACTATGGCAGTATTTACCGGCAGCTTTCTTTCGGTCGAACTGGGACGGCAGAATTCCGTGTCGGTCATTATGCCCCATGACGTGATGGACGAGCCCACCGGCGGCTTCCCTGTGCTCTATCTGCTTCACGGCGGAACGGAGGACAGCCGCACATGGCTCTACCGCAGCAATGTGGAGAGGTATGCCATGGAGCGTGGAGTGTGCGTTGTCATGCCTGATGCCGGTATGTCCTATTACACCGATCTGCCCAACAGCGAGCGCTATCTGACCTATGTTACCCGCGAGCTGCCCGAAATGATGCACGCCATGTTCCGCATCCCGAACAGCCAGAACAACTGCTATATCGGCGGCGCGTCAATCGGCGGATACGGTGCGCTCAAGTGCTGCATCGCCCGCCCGCAGCAGTACGCCGGATGCATCGCTCTTTCGCCCCTTGCCGATCTCAACCGCATCATCGTGCGCGAATGCAACGACGGCAGACGTTCCTTCTGGAAGGGCATCTGCGGCGAGGATCTGCGCATGGAGTCCAACGTGGATATTTTCCACATGCTGGAGGAAACGGGCGGTCAGCTCTCAGCTACCTTCCCCAGAATCTACTTTGCCTGCGGCAAGCAGGATGAGGTTTTTGACGACAATCTGCGCCTGCGTGAAGCCTTCAACGAATACCGGATAGACTTCACCTTTGAGCAGGCTGCCGCCGGTCACGACTGGGATTTCTGGGATGTGGCCCTTCAGCGCGGACTGGATGTCATGCTGTCGGGAGCCAAATGACCGGATACACAAGCGGACTCGGCATAGAAGATGTGCCGTGGAAACGCCTGATCTCATCCTACGGCAGGGCGGACGGATTTCCCCGGCTGCTTGACCGGATAGATTCGCCTGACGTGACATCCGCACTGAAAGCTGTCGATACACTGAAGGACGAGATGGAGCATCAGGGCACACTCTGGCCCTGCACTCCCTTTGCGCTGGTATTTCTGTGCAGACGCATTGATGAGGCAGTAAGCATGAAAAAGAGACTGCAGCCGCAGGTGACAGACGGTGTCTTTGACATTTTGGAAATCATCACCGAAGCATGCAGCCATGCCTTTGCCTGTGAGCATGCCGAAGCGCTGCCGCACTTTTCCGATATGCTGCGCGAGGAGTATCTGCTTTCCGATGAGCTGCAAAACAGCGGGAATGGCTTTGACATTCCGGATGAGCTGTTCTTCAGCTTCTACCATTATTCATTCAGACTTCTGAAAACTGCCGTGCCGCTGTGTGCAAAGGCTGGCAGGACAGAGCTAAAAAAGAAAATCCTGCTGCTGGATGAAATGTCCGGATAGCAGGTGAGGGGCGCAAGTGTATTGCGCCCTTTTTATCTGATAAAGGAGGTGACTGCCATGTCCATGTCTCCACTTGCCGACCGGATGCGCCCACGAAGCGTGGAAGAGGTGGTCGGTCAGCGTCATCTGCTGGCGCCGGGTGCTGCGCTGAGAGCCATAATTGATTCCGGTCAGATACCCAGCATGATATTCTACGGACCGCCGGGAGTGGGCAAGACCACTGTGGCGGGCATCATCGCAGCCGGAACGAAAAAGCGGCTGCACCGGCTCAACGGTACAACTGCCTCCACCAAGGACATCAAGGCGGTGCTGGATGAGATCGGCTCGCTGGTGGCGGCAGGCGGCATACTGCTGTATCTGGACGAGATTCAGTATTTTACCAAAAAGCAGCAGCAGACACTCCTTGAGTTCATCGAAAACGGAGATGTGACCCTCATAGCCTCCACCACGGAAAATCCCTATTTCTACGTCTACGGGGCTATCCTCAGCCGTTCCACCGTGTTTGAGTTTCAGCCGGTTTCGCCGGCTGAGGTGGAGCAGGCTGTGGAGCGCGCCTTTGCCTTCATGGCAGAGGAAAAGGAAGAAAAGATTGTGGTTGAAGAGGGAGTGTGTGCATACATCGCGCAGGCGTGCGGCGGTGACGTGCGCAAGTCGCTCAACGCTGCCGAGCTGTGCGTGCTGTCCACGGCTCTTGCGGAGGGCAGGCGTTCGGTTACCCTCGAGCGGGCAAAGCAGCTTGCCCAGCGCAGCGCCATGCGCTACGATCGGGACGGCGACGCTCATTATGATATTCTTTCGGCATTCCAGAAGTCCCTGCGCGGTTCCGACCCCGACGCTGCGGTGCATTACATGGCGCGGCTGCTGGAGGCGGGGGACATGGCTTCGGTGTGCCGCCGACTGATGGTCACGGCCTGCGAGGATGTGGGGCTTGCCTACCCGCAGATTATCCCCATCGTCAACGCGGCGGTGGATAT
>JAZUOR010000264.1:0-2319 GCA_045604745.1 Acutalibacteraceae bacterium
GGGGCAGACGAAGGTGCAGGTGCCGCAGCCGAGGCAGGCCTCGGACAGCTCCTTCCACTCCGGAGCGTCAAAGTATTTCTGAGTTTTGCCTTCGCCGAATGCGTCTTTGGAAAGGTCGGCAAGAGGCAGCTTTGCAAGCCGTTCTTTAATGAGAGCCTTCTGTTCGCTGACTGCATGGTCAGAGCATTCCTCGGTGACGGCGGTCAGTTTTCCGAGCAGTTCGGCACCCTTGTCAGTCTTAGCATCCAGATACAGCGCGTCACCGGTCATGTGACAGACGATATCGCCCTCAGGATCGGCAGCGTTGATGTCAAAGGTGCCGCAGAAGCAGGTCTCGACCGGCTTTGCGCAGGCAAGGGACATGATAACGCCGTGGTCGCGGCGGTTCCTGTAATAGGTGTCAACGGGATCGCCGAGGAACACATTGTCAAGCACCGCAAAGGCGCGCACGTCGCAGGCCTTTGCTCCGAAGATGACAAAATCCTCGTGCTCGTCGCGGATGTCGATGATCTCGATCTTCTTGCCCTCGGTTCTGAACTTCATCAGATCCTCGCTCTGGGGGAAGAAGAAATCCTTGGGGCTGCGCACGGTGTTGAGAGCACCGGAAAGCTGTGTGCCCTCCTGCCATCTGTCATATTCGGCGCCGCCTGCCTTGTCAACAGGCAGATAGAGCGCGTGGGTGCTGGCAATGGCGGCAAACAGGTCGTTAATTTTCTCAATGGTTATCTTACGCATTGCCGTCGCCCCTTTCCATAGCCTCGGCGGGCTCGGCATCGTCAAAGCCGTAGTTTACCAGCGGAGCTCTGCTTCCCACTTCGGCTCCGGCCTGATATTCGCCGTAAAGCTCGTTGAAGTCCCTGATGAACTTGCGGTTGAGCAGGTGCAGAGGAATGTTCTGAGGGCACACTCTGGAACACTCACCGCAGTCGGTGCACCGTCCGGCGACGTGGAAGGCGCGGATGATGTGGAACATCTTTTCTTCAAAGCTGTCCGAGGGAGCCTTGTTTTCGATGCCGGATTTCGGGTTGTCAAACACGCACTTTTCGCAGGTGCATGCGGGGCACACATCCGGGCAGGCGTTGCAGCGGATGCAGCGGGAAAGCTCGCCCTGCCAGAACTCGAAGCGCTCATCGGGAGTCATGCTTTCGATGCGTTCCACCTCGTCAAAGCGGGCGCAGTCAATGACCTCTCCGTCCTCGCCCAGCAGCTCGTCGTAGGCAACGTGCTTCTTCGACTTGCAGTTGACACAGCGGTCGGGAAGCAGTTCGGTGCGAGGAACGGTGATATCGCCGTCGTAGAGGGTGGCAATGGTTACGGTGTCACCGTTGTCGGTGACGGATGCGATTCCCTCGGCTTTTTCCCTGATGAGGTTTTCGGACAGCATGCCCTCGCAGGGAACGCCGATTACATATACCTTTTCACGCTCAAAGCGGTGCTCGGTGAGCAGCTGGTTGAAGCTGTAGGTGTCGCAGGGCTTGAGAAAAACAAGCACCTTGCTTTCGGTTTTTCTTGTCTCTGCGATGAGATATTTGGAAAGATTGGGAGCGCAGAAATCGCCCCACTCTAAATCCTTTTCGATCTGCTGAGCATCGGTGAACACACCGGGAGTGACATCGTAGCCGAATTCACCCTTTTTCCAGCCCAGCACGCGGTCAACAGTACCGTCAGACAGCAATGCGGCGGCTTTCTTTATAAGCATTTCACGGTTTATCGCTTGCATCGCAGATCCTCCAGTCTCTTGTTTTCGCCAAGGGCGGCCACCTTTTGGGCAAAGTCGTTCATGGTGGCGGCAAATTTCGCGCCCTCAGCGGCGGATACCCATTCAAGGCGGGTACGCTCGCGCTCTATGCCGAGGAAATCCAGCATGGAGAACAGAGCGGTCATTCTCCGGCGGGCGTAGTAGTTGCCGGAGGTGTAGTGGCAGTCACCGGGATGGCAGCCGCAGATGATTACGCCGTCAGCGCCTCGCTGAAAGGCTCTGAGCACGAACATGGGGTTGACCCTGCAGGAACAGGGCACACGGATGATTTTGACCTCTGCGGGATAGGCAAGGCGGTTGCTGCCCGCAAGGTCGGCACCGGCGTAGGAACACCAGTTGCAGCAGAAAGCGACGATAAGCGGTCTGTATTCATTTACTTGCATATTGCGTCCACCTCCGCCATGATCTGATTATTCTTAAAGCCGTTAAGATCCATTGCACCGGAGGGACAGGCAACAGTGCATGCACCGCAGCCCTGACACACGGCAGGATTGACCGAAGCCACGCGGCGGACACGAATGGATCTGTCTTCCATTCTGAACTGTTTTTCGATGTATGTG
>JAZUOR010000265.1:0-4774 GCA_045604745.1 Acutalibacteraceae bacterium
CACGACCACCACAACCACCGCCGCCACCGCAGCTGCATCCGGCACATATGACCTCGATGTCATAAAGTCCGACGCCGTAAAATCTTCCCTTTCCGGCATGATGTCTTCCGGAGATTACAATCTGACTCTTGATCTGCTCAATGCTCAGGGCGGTTACGGCATCATCTACGGCACCGGAGATTCCTCCAAAGAAAAGCAGGGCCGCCAGTTCAACCTCGACACCCAGCTCGACGCAGTTATGTACTATTCCTTCGAATCGGGCACCGGGCGCGAGGTGGTCGTATTGTGCGCTCCCGGCAGCAAAGTATATGCCGGTGTGTGCGATGGCTCGGAATACCGCTATTATACCAACGACTCTGCCCGGAAAAATGCGGCTGACGCCCCGAACTACATTGTTCAGTATGCCAAGATAAAGGGCTTGTCTCTGAAGAGCCAGTAATATCAACACGCTGTAACAAGGAGTGACGACAAATGAGTGTATTTGGATTGTTGGTGGTTCTCACCTTCATGCTGGCGACCGGCGGCCTTGTGGCGCTGATGTACGGCGGCAATACCGATCTGGCTCTTTCAAAGATTCTTATGTTTATTCTCCAGCTTCTCATTGGCATGGAGTTCATCCTTGCCCTGTACGAATATCCCTGCTATGTAGTGGACGGCATAATATTCATCTGCATGGGCGAACCCAAGCTTGCATGGATCATGCTGGGAATTTTCGGGCTCATAATCCTGTTTGTGCTGGCTATGATCCTTCCGCGTATCAACTGGCGCAAATCTCTGACCGTCAGCCCAGCAAAGCTCATTTTCTGCGGCCTGCTGCTTGTGACACTGCTGGCTTACACCGAGCTGCTCAACGGTGTATATTCCTTTGAAAGCTACGAGCAGTTCACCGCAACCCGTGAGCTGTACGAGGAATACGACAACCGTTTCCTCCCCACCAAGTATATTCTTCACGCAGATGATGAACACGGTTATGAGGTCGCCCTTTATCCCTTTGACGTGACCACCGCTGCCGGTGAGCAGCCTCTCATCTACAAGGGCGAAACCTTCCAGAAAACATATGACGACGGTACCACCGAGCTGTTCTTTTACCCGTTCACCTACCGCCTTTACGAAGGAGCCGAACCGGTATCCTTTGAGTCTCCCCTTCACACCTCTGTACCGTCGGTATCGGCCAGCGACGCTCCCGGCTCGGATGTATCCGGCTCAGATGTATCAGGCTCAGATGTATCAGGCTCGGACGTTTCCGGTTCGGATGTATCCGGCACCGATGTGTCCGGTGCAGATGTTTCTTCCGATGCAGCTCAGTAAACCGAACCGCAAAGACCATAACGCTGCGGAGGTGAACGCATGAACTGGCGCAAGGTCAGAGAGCTGCGCGTTCCATCCGGCAGCTCAGAACAAAATGTTTCCGGTGCTGAACGCCGGAGACTGAGCCTGCCGCAGGCAGGTGCCGCTGTGCGCGCCATGCTGTTCGGCAAGGGCATCACCCGCCGCTGGCTGCGCTCGTATTTTCTCATCGTGACCCTTATGGTCATCACCATTGTGATATGTATTTCCTCCATGGCACGGAATTACTACCACAGCTCCATCGAACAGGGTCTTCTCCAGCGCAGCGAGGTCACTATCCAATACTTCAGCAGTACGCTCAACACCGGCGTCAACTCCGGCAACAGCGAAGCTTTTCATTCCGCCGCTCAGGCATTTGTGGAGAGCTTTGACAGCAACAGCCAGATGGAGCTGCAGTTTCTCAACGCTTCCGGTGACATCATTGTTTCCTCTACCGGATTCAGCTTTGAGGGCGATGACCCGCTCAACGACTACAAACGCGCAGTTCAGTCTCCGGACGGAGACGGCGTATGGACCGGAAACAACAGCAACGGCGAAGCGGTCATGGCTGTCTGCCGGCTCATATCCGGCAACAGCGCCAGCGGCGGCGCTGTACGCTTTGTTGTTTCTCTGGAAGCGGCAAACCAGCTTGTGGCATCCATTGCCATCGTGTCCGTCATCGTGTCAATTGCCGTGCTGTTCATCATGCTCATGTCGGGCAGCTATTTTATCAATTCTATCGTTGTGCCGGTAAAAGCCATCACCCGCAGTGCGCGCAAAATAGCCAAGGGCGATTTCGACATCCGCCTTGAATCTGCAACCGACGACGAAATCGGTTCCCTCGTTTCTTCCATCAATTCCATGGCTTCCGAGCTGGCTGACAGTCAGCGGGTCAAAAACGACTTTATCTCCAGCGTCTCTCATGAACTGCGCACTCCTCTGACTGCCATCAAGGGCTGGAGCGAAACGGTCATGAACTGCGGCCCGCGTGACAGCGATCTCAGAGAAAAGGGAATGGATATAATCATGCGCGAAACCGACCGTCTCAGCGGTCTTGTTGAAGAGCTTCTGGATTTTTCCCGCATCCAGAGCGGGCGCATGACCATGAACGTCCGGCCTCTCGATCTCAGCAGCGAGGCAGCCGACGCTGCCGACATGTTTGCCGAGCGATGCGCAGCCGAGAACAAAACCATCACCTTCACGCCCGCAGATCAGCCTGTACCGGTATTCGGTGACCGCAACAGGCTGCGTCAGGTAATGGTCAACATCATTGACAACGCCATAAAATACACTGACGAAAACGGACAGATACTCATTTGCGTGGAGGCAGCCTCAGACCACGCCGCTGTAATCGTTTCAGACAACGGCTGCGGTATTCCGCAACGTGAGCTGTCGCGCATCACCAGACGTTTCTATAAAGCCAACAACCGGCGCAGCGGCTTTGGCATAGGCCTTGCCGTGGCCGAGGAAATAATCACCATGCATCAGGGACGGCTGCTTTTTGAAAGCACCGAAGGCGAAGGCACCACCGTGACCATCCGTCTGCCTTCCGCCGCTCAGTTTGATCTTGAAGCGGCGGTAAACCGTCCCTCCGGCACGGAAATCAATTCAACGGAGTGATTACTGAATGAAGCACCATCTCATCCACCGCAGAAGCATATCCCGCATGCTCTCTGCCGCACTTGCCACATTCCTCATGGTCATGCTCCTGCCCGTCTGCGGCTGTGCCAAGGACGACTGGGAGGGTGAATGGACACGCACCGGAGACTCCTCCTTTACCCGCGCTGAAATGACCATTACCGGTGCAGGCGGCAGCAGCTTTGACTTTACCATATCCCTGTACAACGGCAATCTCGTCGGTCAGGTGACCGATATGTCTGCCGAATATGACGATTCCTCCAAGCGAAGTGCCCGGTGCGTCATCCCCGACACCCGCGCCTACATTGACTTCGTCATGGATGATTACGGCGGACTGGACGTGATCTACGGCTATACTCTGCCCGCAATGGAGCCGGATCCCAACAACATCAATCCGCAATATACCGGCGTGATCGAGAGCGAACTGTTCGGCTTCGAAGAAACCGTGTATATCACCGGTCATTACGAGCGCGGAGACGTGGAATACATCAACCAGACCCTGTACAGCGCAGGCATTCTCACCCTGGAAGAGGATGATCGCGTCCGCGACCTCATGCCCGACAATGTTTACATGCGCCTTGCCGACTGCTTCCAGACCTGGAAAATCAGCAACGGTGAGGAAAACGAAGAGGATAAAAGCTATGATCCTCACAGCAAGAAAGACAAGCACGAGGACGAGATCGGTGCCTATGTATACTATGGCTCCAACACAATGCAGGAATATGCCGCTATGATCATAATCTACGACGACGGAACTGCCAGTGCCGTCGTGTCCATGATCGACAGCGCTCCCATTTACTATTCCAGCAACGCCATATATAAGGACGGCTCCCTTACGCCCCTGCCCGTACAGCACTGGCTGGCGATGTACAACGCCGAGCAGGAGGCTCTCGCTCTGGCTCAGCAGCCGGTCACCGAACCCTGATGCCGATTTGATATTCACAGAAACCGGAGGTACATAACATTGTCTGATAATCGCACTGTCAAAGGATTCTTTGAGCGTAAAAATCTTTCCTTCTCTCCCAAGCTTTATTTCATTGACGCCATGGGAGCCATGGCCTTTGGTCTTTTTGCTTCCCTGCTTATCGGAACCATCTTCAGCACTCTGAGCGGATGGACCGATGTTGAACTTTTTGCCACCATGGCCACCTTTGCCAAGGCTGCTACCGGCGCTGCCATAGGCGTTGCCGTGGCTCACACGCTGAAAGCTCCCGCTCTGGTGCTTTACACCTGCGCCGCCGTCGGCTTTGCCGGCTACTGCTATGGCGCAGGCATCACTGATGTCGCCTCGATCGCCAGCGGCAGCGGCAACCCGCTGGGAGCCTATGTTTCGGTCCTCGTGGCCTGTGAGCTGGGCAAAATTGTTTCCAAGGAAACTAAATTTGACATCATTCTCACACCCATCGTTACTCTGGCTTCCGGAACCGCCATCTCCGTGTGGCTGGCACCCTGGCTCGGAAAGCTTATGAACACCATCGGCAGCCTCATTACCGATGCCATGGCCAAGGAGCCCCTTCTTATGAGTATTGCCGTTTCTGTAATCGTCGGCATGCTGCTCACTCTGCCCATCAGCAGCGCCGCCATCTGCGCTGCCATTGGCATTTCCGGGCTTGCGGGAGGCGCTGCCGCTGCAGGCTGCTGCGCCCAGATGGTAGGCTTTGCCGTTATGAGCTATTCCGACAACGGCTGGTCGGGCATCGCTGCTCAAGGCATCGGCACCTCCATGCTTCAGATGCCCAACATCATCCGCCGTCCGCCGGTCTGGCTGCCTCCCATTATTGTGTCTGCCATCACCGGCCCCATCGCCACC
>JAZUOR010000266.1:0-6949 GCA_045604745.1 Acutalibacteraceae bacterium
TCAAGAATCATGCCGGCAACAAGGTTGGTTGCACCGGTCTCCTCCATGCCGCTTTCGATATAGCGCTGGCTGACCTCGTTGTTGACCGGTGCCTCGGCGGCACCGTAGCGGGGCAGATTGGAAACGGTCAGCAGCAGTACCCACGAAAGGAACAGCACCAGCAGCACCGAAGCGGCGATATACAGACGACCGAACACCTTGCGCTCGGTCTTGTCGATTGTCTTGAGGGTATGGGCCTCTGAATCGTAGACATGAGTATCATCGGCTCTGGGATCCCGCCGGGGAATCTTTTCGCTCTTGGTGTCAATAAGAAGATCCTCGCCGCTGAGCCAGCGCAGGAATTTGCTCTCGGCGTTATTTTTCATCGTCAGGGTCCTCCGTATCTATCAGATGCACCTGCTTGAGTGCTACAAAGAAAAGCACTGTGGTGACTCCGGCTCCGACAGCCGCTTCGGTGATGGCAAGGTCGGGAGCCTCCAGCAGCACCCATATTATGGACATGATGACCGAGTATGACATGAAGATGATAACTGCGGTGAGCATCTTTTTGGATGCAGCCGTTGCTATGGCGCAGATTATCAGCAGCGCAAGAAGGATTATTTTGAATAATTCCATTATTCTTCCTCCTCCTTCTTTTCAAGGTGCTTTATTCTGCAGTGCTTGCTCAGGTGTTCATCGGTGTGGTACTCAAGAGAGGACAGCATGTGTCCGGAAATGGGCGACGTGCACCACATGAACGCCAGCACCAGCAGTATCTTGAGGGTGGTGAAGTTGAAGCCCGATGCCACCGCCAGACCGACCAGAATGAAGAACATGCAGAAGGTATCGGAAATGGCAGCCGAATGTATTCTGTTAAGGGCAAAGCGGAAGCGGTAAGTGCCGAGAATAGACACAAACAACGCGATGATGCCTATGGCAAAAAGCAGCGCAGTGACGCCAAAGCGGATCCATTCGATCAACATTTGTTATCCTTCCTTTCTCTGCTGTGATCAGGCATCTTCCTTCTTTTTGCGGTTGAGATAGACCGTGATGAACACCTTGGTCAGTATCAGCACCGCAAGGAAGGAAAGCATAACGTAGATAAGACAGACATCCAGCAGATAGCTCTGGTGGAGATAAAGCGCAAGAATGGCAATAGCCAGAGTGGCCTCGTTGCACATCATATTGACGCAGATGATGCGGTCGACGATGCGCTTGCCGGTGATGCAGCGGATAAGGGTGAGCACCATGGCCACCGCGTCGCATATAAGGGTCGCAAGATAAAGCGTATTGTAGGCGTTTTCAAGCATAGTTCCATTCATCCTTTCTGCGTCATTCGGCTTCCATTTTTCTGAGCAGCCGGACAAAGTGGGAATCCTCTATCCCCTCTATCATTTCTCCGCTGAGGCAGTGAACCGTGAACACGTCCTCCTCCACCTTTACCGTAATGGTGCCGGGTGTGAGGGTTATGGAATTGGCCAGGATGGTGCGTGTTATCCTGCTGCGCAGATCCACCCGCACCTCGGTCAGTGTGGGCGTGATGGGAATGCGCTTGAAGAGCACGATCATCATGACCTTGAAGTTGGAAACGAATATTTCCTTGAGCAGCACGAAGAAGTATGCGACTGCATAACCGACGTTGCGCATGAGACGCATGTCCTTTTTCACGCTGAAATCCATGAATCTGCACATGAACAGATAGATAAGTCCGCTCAGCGCAAGGCCGAAGAGACATATTTCAAGAGTGATGCGCCCGTTGAGTATCAGCCACAGGCCGAAAAGCATTATGAACATCCGCCCGATCTCCGTTTCGTTATGTTATAATTCCCGACTCCGGGACTTCTTTCCTATTTAAATAGATGCCGCCATATTCTACACCCGCACAAAAAATAAGTCAATTTGCTTAATCTACACTAAAACATCAAAAGAATGCAGAAATTTGAGCACATTTATGACTTTGACCATTGATTTGACATCCGGCCGCAAACAGGCTATACTTTTGCTGTTGACAAGCCAATTCTGACCAAAGGAGAAATGCTATGAAACTGCACAGATTCTGGTGGATATTCTTCATTCTGACGCTGGCTGCCGGCTTTTTCAATCCCCATCTGGGATTTCTTGCCGCCGTTTTGCTGGTCGAGCCCTTTGTCATGCTCATCGGGCTGCTGATAATGAAAGCCCACGCAAGGCATGCAGCTGCAACTGAGGTGCCCGACACCGAAGAAAGCGACCCGCTTTATCCCATCAGGAGGGTGAACGGTTTTATCACCCGTATGATTGCGCCAGCGCAGGCCATAATTTTCTCTCTGGCAGCCACACTGATCACTGAGGTGTTCTGGTGGATATTCTCCGGTGACGGAACGATCGCCGCGCCGTGGAAGACCGCCGGACTGAATTATCCGGACAATTTCAGCTTCACGCTCAACATCGCGATGGTCACGCTCAACGTTGTCACGGTTGTGCTGTTCCTCCGGCGGCTGTTTGCCGTGATGAACCTTGCCGAAGAATAAAAGAACGCAAAACACCGCCGCCGGATAAAGCTTCCGGCGGCGGTGCTGCTGTTTACAGATTAAGCACTTTCTTTATGGTCGATTCACCCTTTTCAAGTGAAGCCACACCTGTGCGGCATATCTCCAGAATGGCGTAATCGCGCATGAGGTTGATGAAATCGTCGATCTTGCGGCTTTCTCCGGTAAGGCGGAACACCATGGAACGCCTGGAGTAATCCACTACCTTTGCGCCGAAGGCATCGGCGGCGGTGCGGATATCGTCGCGGGTGGCGGGATCGTTTTCCATCTTGATGAGCAGGAGCTCACAGCTGACTGAGTTTTCTCCGGTCAGCTCCTTGATGGAGCACACATCCGGCAGCTTGTAGAGCTGATTGATGAGCTGCTGCTTGTTGAGCTCATCGCCGTCGAAAATGACCGTTATGCGGGAATATTCGTTGGACTCGGTCTCGCTGACCGTCAGGGAGCTGATGTTGAACTGGCGGCGGCGGAACATGCTCGTCACCCGGTTGAGCACGCCCGACTGATTGCGCACCAGCACAGCCATTATATATCTGTTCATCTCACTGCTCTCCTGCCTTTACTATGATATCCTCCACCGTACCGCCGGGCGGCAGCATGGGGAGTACAAATTCGTCCTTGTCAATGGCGCAGTCTATCACATAAGGGCCTGCGCACCCGAAGGCTCTGTCAAGCGCAGCGTCCAGACCTTCAAGGTCGGACACCTGCTCGCCCTGAGCGCCAAAAGCCCTTGCCACTGCAACAAAATCAGTGCTTCGGTCAAGCACTGTGTTCGAATAGCGGCGCTCGTAAAACAGCGTCTGCCACTGGCGCACCATTCCCAGTACGCCGTTGTTCATTATGAGAATAACCACGGGAACCTTGCCCGAAACCGCCGTGGCAAGCTCGTTGAGGCACATGCCGAAGCTGCCGTCACCGGTAATGAGCATGCTGCGTTCCTTTGCACCGACAGCAGCACCGATGGCTGCCCCCAGTCCGAAGCCCATTGTTCCAAGACCTCCGCTGGACACAAAGCGTCTGGTGCGGCGGAACAGCAGATTCTGGGCTGCCCACACCTGATGCTGTCCCACATCGGTGACGATGGGCGTGGTTGGGCCCAGATGGCGGTTGACGGTCAGGATAACATTCTTTGGAGTCATGCCCTCGCGGCGGTCAAGAGTGCGCTGCTCGGTCTCCCTGAGCCGCTCCACTGCCTGCTCCCATTCAGGACGATCGGTTTTGTTTATGAGCGGCAGCAGCTTCTGCAAGGTCAGCTTTATGTCGGCACGCAGACCGTGTGCTGCGCTGACCGCCTTTGAAAGCTCCGAGCCGTCAATGTCGATGTGTACGATTTTTGTGTCGTGTGCAAACTTCGTCCGGTCACCGGTGACGCGGTCGTTGAAGCGCACTCCGAGCGCTATGATGCAGTCAGCCTTGTGCATGGCCATTGACGAGGCATAGTGACCGTGCATGCCAAGCATTCCGAGAAAACGGGGATGCTCTGAGGGTACCGCCGAAAGCCCCATCATGGAACAGCCCATTGGAGCGTCTATCCGCTCGGCAAGCTCCAGCATTTCCGGCTGTGCTCCGCTGGAAATGACTCCGCCGCCGAAGAATATGTACGGGCGCTGACAGGAATTGATACACTCAGCCGCCTCAGAGATGCGTATGTCCTTTGCCGCAAATCTTTCATAGGGCTCCACGGGCGGCTTCTGCACATATTCGCACATGGCAGTCTGCACATCCTTGGGCACATCCACCAGAACAGGGCCGGGACGTCCGGACATTGCCAGACGGAAGGCTTCGCGTATTGTGTCTGCCAGCTGCTCCACGCTGCCCACAAAGTAATTATGCTTGGTTATGGGAAGAGTGATACCGGTGATGTCTATTTCCTGAAAGCTGTCGGTACCTATCTGACCGGTAGGGACGTTTCCGCATATGGCTACCAGCGGAATGGAATCAAGGTGTGCGGTGGCAATGCCGGTAACAAGATTTGTGGCACCCGGTCCGGAGGTGGCAATGGCAACACCCACCCTGCCCGTGGTGCGAGCATAGCCGTCGGCTGCGTGCGCTGCACCCTGTTCATGAGCAGTCAGGACGTGCGTTATCTCGCTGCTGTATTTGTAGAGCGAATCGTATACGTCGATGATCTGGCCTCCGGGGTAGCCGAACACCACATCACAGCCCTGCTCGATCAGGGTTCTGACGATTATATCCGCGCCGGTAAGCTGCATCTGTTTCAATCCTTCCTGGGTAATTACCAGTGATAGTCGTTCATTCCGTTGTGGTTGTGGAACGCATCGCGTATCTTGTCAAAATGGTCGTTGTAGCGCCAGCTGCCGTTGGTTGAGCCGTAAGTGGAATGGAGATCAAACTCCGTGGTGGGCAGGGCAGCCATAAACTCTCTCTTGGTCGCGTTCGACATGCTGCCGCCGCACATCCAGACCCGTTCAAGATGCTCATGCTCATACAGCGGCGACGGGTCGGAAATACGGTTCCAGCAGAAGTTCACGTCGGTAAGGTTGGGCATGTTTCTGAGCACGGAAATGTCGCTGATACGGTTGATGAACAGCTCGATGTATTCCATTTTGGTCAGATTTTCAAGAGCCGAGATATCAGAAATGCGGTTGTCGGCAAGAATGAGCACCTTGAGATTGGTCAGTCCGGCAAAGGGCTCCACGCTGGTCAGGGAGTTGTGCCCCAGATCGAGCATTTCAAGGTCGGTGCAGTATCTGAGCACCTTGGCCTGATTGTCGGTCAGTCGGTATCCGGGAGGATCGGGATTGAGGGTGGAAAATGCTGTGGCATCGGTGCGCAGGGACCATTTGCCGAAATACACCCGCCAGACTATCCTTATGTTTTCGTACTTTTTGTTGAGCTGGTCAAGAGTTTCGTTGTCAAGACCGCAGTCGCACATGATAAGCTTTTCCAGCTTCGGAAGATATGTCAGCAGCCGCTCGAACTCTTCCACATCCTTGATTGCCGTCTTGCTTATGTCGGCTTCGGTAACGTCCGAAGCTACCTGAGCACCGAAGAAATCCACTGTCCATCTGACATCGATGTCCTGGTTGCTGCGGCTGTATCTGATGATATCGTCATACGCGGAGCTTCCGGACAGATCTACCGATCTGAGCTCCGGCAGATATATCAGCATGTCGATATCCTCTGCGGTAGCCTCAGGCAGGGCGATTTTGGTTGTGCTGTTACTGTACTCCTCCGAGCCTATGGGCACTGTCCAGCTGACCTTGCAGGCAGGCATCTGCTTCCGGCAGTCGATAATCTGCTCGTAGAAGCCGCAGTCGATGAAGGTAAGCTGCTCAAGACGATCAAAGTACCGGAGCATGTCAAAATCCCGAAGCTCCGGTGAGGTAAGCTCCAGCTCGGTGATGCCGCTGTCATATGTTTTGTCGGAAAGCGGTACCGACCACAGCAGACGGCATTCGGGCATACGGCGGGTAATCTCCTCAGCCTGCTCAACGGTCAGTGCCGAATTGCGCAGGTCGACCAGCTCCAGCGACTTCATTTTACAAAGGCGATCCACGTCGATCTCCTGGGAGCCGCGCAGGTCCATACTGACCTGCGACCGGTCGTAAATTCTGCCGCCGTAACACAGATAGTGGTTGTCAAAGAAAATGAGAACCATTGCAGCTGCTGCAAGTATGCACACAAACAGCGCCGTCTTCAGCGCAGTGTTTGATGCGGTATTTCTTTTCTGTCTGTACACGCTCTTCCTCCTGACATTGCGAGCGACCCATCCATGCCGCACGGATATGTATTGTTCGGATCATTCGGGATGCACTGAATAATTCCTGAACGCAGACTGCCAGATGCGTTTTATTCAGTGACCTCTTTGTTTTCCTGAGCCATTTTCTCCAGCTCGGCCTTGCCAAGCTTGTTGGTGTACATTTCGTTTTTGTAGACAAACAGGCGGCAGAACAGGAATTCCAGAACAAAGTTCAGCACCATGGTTGCTGCCAGAACGATATACTCGTTGACACCTGCGCGGCTTGCCCATTCGCCGCCTATCGTGGACAGCGGAGTGAACAGGCAGTAAAAGCCGAACACCTTGAGCATGGCAATGGGAACGTTATTGGCCGACTTGAAAGTAAAGCGGCGGTTAAGGGTGAAGTTCCACAGCACTGACAGCACCAGCGAGGTGAGGTAGCAGGGCCAGTAGCCGAAGTCGGTAAGGCTTTCGAGCAGCGCAAAGGACACCACCTGAATCACACCTGCACTGATGGAGAAAAGCAGGAATTTAACCGACTGGACGAGATTCTGTTTTGCAGTGAGCTTAACGGGAGTGTTGGTTTCGGGAGTGTTGGACATGATTTTCTTCCTTTCGTTTTTGATGTGTATCGCCTTTTCACTGCTGTATGACTATGCCTCATCAGGCAGCAGCATTTTTGTTATCTCGCGCGCTTTTTCCGTGCTGCCAACACGGTAAGCACGATCACATGCAGGAT
>JAZUOR010000267.1:0-3938 GCA_045604745.1 Acutalibacteraceae bacterium
GCCGGAAACCACATCTCCGGCAGAGATGACCGAGCTGCCGGAAACCACATCGCTTCCGCTGAGAAGATCAGCTCCGCTGATCACGTCAGCCCCGCTGACCGTATCGGCAGGGGAAACAGCTGCGGCAGCAGCGTCGGCTGCTTCCATCATCAGTCTTTGAAGTCTCAATCCCACTGTCTCCTTTCGACAGCATTTGATAAGCTTGAGTCAAGCTTCTTTCGCAATTACTTATTATAACACAAAGATGTCACGTTGGGTAAAAAATATCAGTTAATAAATATCGCTAATTTTGTAAATCATGACAGCGAAAACGGGCGCGGCCACCCATGACCGCGTCCGTTCGGGATGTTCTGTGGATAAAATGTTATTTTGAGCTGGCATCCTGAGCCTTCTTGACAAGGCCGTTGAGGGACTTGCCGAACAGAGTCCACTGTTCGGGGAAGCGGGACTGACCGGAAAGGTGCTTTTCGCCGCCCTCAAAGTAGCAGTCGATACGCCAGCACAGTCCTTCGCGCAGGGAGGGCCACTGCTCCTTCCAGCCCAGCAGACCGATCTCCTCCATCTCCTCAAGGAACAGTGCAAGGTCGCTTTCGGTGGTGGGGAAGCTGTCGTAATCCACATCCTCCAGTACCGGACGGGTCTCGTCAAAGCTGAGTATGGGCTTGTCCTCGGCATCGTAGGAGATCAGCTCCACGAACCGGTCCTTTGCGGCCTCAATGGCGGCGCGCTCATCCTGAACGGCGTCGGTGGGCTCGTCCTTAACACCGCAGCGCACACAGCGGTCAACAAAGTCGATCCATATGTAATTGATCGGCTTTATCATGTTCCAGACGGCAAAATGCAGGTCGGTAAAGCCGGAATATGCCGGATTTTTGCTGCTTTCCATATAGGACACCTCGAATTTACCGTGTTTTTGTATTCAGACACACTATTGGTGCTTGAATTTCGGTCAAAACGCGGTATAATTAAATAATAACCCTTTGCCGGATGCGGCACGCATATGCCGCAAAAAGCAATAACTCATAATATTTTAGCACATTTGCCGCGCCGCGTCAATATCCTGCGGCACAGTGAATGACAGCGGAGGAGGCGACAACATGGCAGGCAACCCGAAGCAGAAACTCAAGCTGCTCTATATTGCCGATTTTCTGCGCCGCAATTCTGACGATCAGCATGCTGTGTCGGTCGCCGGAATCATTGCATATCTCAATGAAATGGGCATCACGGCCGAGCGGAAGTCGATCTATACCGACATTGCGGTGCTCAGGGAATACGGTCTGCCCATCGAACGCGGAGTCACGCCTCATCAGGGCTATTATATGGCCGAGACCGAATTTGAGCCCTGCGAGCTGCTGCTGCTCATAGATGCCATTCAGGCCTCGCCGGTCATTTCCCAGAGAAAGACAGCCGCCCTTACCCGCAAGCTGTGTCAGATGACCAGCATCTACAACGCCGAAAAGCTCTGCCCGACCAACAATAACGGTCAGCGCCGTTCTCCGGTCAAGAGTGAAAACGAGGAATTCTACTACTCCATCGACCAGATACACAATGCCATTCTCAACGGCAGAAAGCTGCGTTTTATCTATCACCATCGTGTGCTGGCGGGCAGCCTTCCGGTTTTTGATGCAGGGCGGGAATTCATAATAAGTCCCTATGCCGCCATCTGGCATCAGGATAAATACTACGTGGTGGGCAACTACGAAAAATACGATGACCTTTCCCACTACCGCATCGACCACATGAAAAAGGTTCAGTGCCTCAGTCAGCCCGCACGTCCTCTGAATGAGGTCAGCGAATGGGAGACCTTTGATGCCGTGGAATACACCCGCAAGGTGTTCAATATGTATGCCGGCAGCGAGCCGGTCAGCGTGGAGCTTGAGTGTGAGCCGTATCTGCTGGAGGCCATGATCGAGCGCTTCGGCATCAATGTGCCCTATCGTCAGCTGGCGGGAGGAAGATTTCTCGTCAAGGTCAGTGCCGTAGCCAACGAGGGCTTTGAAAACTGGATACTCAACTTTGGCGGAGGAGTCACCGTACGCTCGCCGCTTGAGCTTCGCCAGTCTCTGAGAAAAAAGCTTGAGACCATGGCGGAAAGCTATAATTGACCGACACAGCCTATACTCATTTTTCCGAAAGGAATGACTTTCATGCCGGAAAGAAAATTTCTCATGGCTCTTGACCAGGGAACCACCAGCTCAAGAGCGCTGATATTCGACCTGAACGGCAACGTGATATCAACCGGACAGGTGGAATTCACCCAGATATATCCCCAGCCCGGCTATGTGGAGCATGACCCTATGGAGATCATCTCCTCCCAGACTACGGCCGCCCGCAGCGCCATGCTCAGCGGCGGAGTGCTGGCCTCGGAAATAGCCGCCATCGGTATCACCAACCAGCGCGAGACCACCGTTGCGTGGCGGCGCTCCAACGGCCAGCCGCTGTATAACGCCATTGTGTGGCAGTGCCGCCGCAGTGCTCCGTTCTGCGAGCAGCTCATTGCCGACGGTCACAGGGATTATATAAAGGAAAAGACCGGTCTTATCATCGACTCGTACTTTTCCGCCACAAAGATGCGCTGGCTGCTGGACAATGTGCCGGAGGTGGCGCAGGCGGCAAAGGAAAACGACCTGTGCTTCGGTACAGTGGACACGTGGCTGCTGTGGAATCTCACCGGAGGCAGAAGCTTTGCCACCGATGTCACCAATGCCTCGCGCACTATGCTCTTTGACATCACAGCCATGGACTGGGACGAGCGTCTGCTGGAGATAACAGGCGTGCCCCGGAATGCGCTGCCCGCCGTATGTGATTCCTGCGGCGATTTCGGCACGACCAACGAATACATATTCGGCGCCCCGATTCCGGTTACCGGCATCGCAGGCGATCAGCACGCAGCCATGTTCGGCCAGTGCTGTTTTGACGAGGGCGTCGCCAAGATAACCTACGGCACCGGCAGCTTCATTCTGATGAACGCCGGCAGCAGACCGCCCGTGTCCGAATCGGGATTGCTTGCAACCATCGGCTGGCGCATAAACGGTCAGGTGGTCTATGCCCTTGAGGGCAGCGCCTTCAACGCCGGTTCGGCCATCAAGTGGCTGCGCGACGAGCTGCATATGATCGAAAGTGCCGCACAGGCCGACCAATGGGCGGAGGAAGTGGAAGACACCGCAGGTGTTTCTTTCGTACCTGCGTTCACCGGTATGGGTGCTCCTCATTGGGATATGTACGCACGCGGAGCGCTGATGGGCCTTACCCGCGGAGCCACCAACAGGCACATCGCACGGGCTGTGCTTGAAAGCATCGCTTTGCAGTGCTGTGAGCTGGTGTCGGCCATGGGAAAGGACACCGGAGTGGAGATAAAGGAGCTGCGGGTGGACGGCGGAGTGAGCAGGAGCCGCTTTGTCATGCAGCTGCAGGCCGATCTGCTGGGAATCCCGGTGCTTCGTCCGAAGTGCGTGGAAACCACTGCCATCGGCGCGGCGATGCTTGCAGGTCTTGGATGCGGTGTTTATTCGGATATCGACCGCCTACGTTCCGTGTGGGAGCTTGATACCCGTTTCGAGCCGGCGATGAGCCGGGAACAGGCGGCTGCTAAGATGCGCCTGTGGGATAAAACCGTTCAGCGCTGTGCCGGATGGGCACAGGATGAATAATATAAAATAAATGCAATATACCGGCTGAGTCCGGGCAAAACGAAATCTGTATATTCGGGAGAGAATAATCATGATATACGACAGCGTACTTCAGGCCATCGGTCACACTCCGATCATCCGCCTCAACAAAATCTGCGAGCCCGGCTGCGCAGAGATTCTGGTCAAGTATGAGGGGCTCAACATCGGCGGTTCCATCAAGACCCGTACCGCCTACAACATGGTGGTCGAGGCCGAGAAAAAAGGTCTGATCAACAAGGATACCATCATCGTGGAGCCCACCAGCGGCAA
>JAZUOR010000268.1:0-6073 GCA_045604745.1 Acutalibacteraceae bacterium
TATGCCGCTCTGATATATGACCTCGCCGGTTTCATCCAGCGTAATCTTCACACTCATGTCGTAGCGGTTGGCAGGGATATTCTCAATACGAAGATTGCCCTCTGCCTTGCCGTTTACAAATAACGGATTGGGATTGATGGATATGTTGAACATGCCCTCCTCAACTATTCGGTTGAGTTCGGCCTGTATTTCTTCCGGAGTCTTACCCTCCAGCTGGCCGATAGAAGCATTGCTGTCCCGTTCAAGACTGGTAATGATCAGGCCGTCATTGCCCGGACATCCGCGCAGAAGCAGAATGACCATTATGATTATTATGATCACCATGCATACCAGTATGGCATACAGCACGCGATCCTTGTTCTTTTCTTTTTGGGAATTAGTCTGAGGGAAATCCTGCATTGTTTTACTCTCCTCAGCGTTTATTTTTTCGATGGTTTCGCGGGGAAATCCCCCGTGCGGCGCAGCCGCACGGGGATATGGTTTTTTACTTCCTATAATCAGGCAGCCTCAACAGTGTAGGTAACGGTGACAACAGCAGAAGCTTTGTCGGTGGTGTTGAGCTTGGAAGAATAAGCGGCAATGGTGATGGGCAGTTCGGCACCATTTTCGTCGGCAGCAGCGTCAATGTTCCAGCCGCCTGCATAGGTTTCGGCCAGGTTCCATGCGACACTGTCAGCGGTGAAGGTCAGCTGAATCTGATTTTCGTCATCGGTGCCAGGCAGAACAGCGCTGGGGTCAGCAGCGACCAGCAGCCATTCGTCATTCTCCTTGTCAGCAGCGGCAGCAGCGCTGATCTCTACAGGAATAGCAGAGTAGTTGGTGATGGCATAGTTATCGGGCTTCTGGCACTGACCGCCGCCGACATCGGCAACGAGGACGACCTTAAGGGGAACAGTAACGCTGATGTTGTTGGTGGTAACGAGAATGTCAACCTCGGTGTTGATTCCGTCGCCGTCTTCGGTGGTGGTGTCTACTGCAGTTTCATCAGTATCTGTGGACACGCTGGGAGCAGGAGCCTCTGCAAAGGCTACCATGCCGATGGATGCACACATTACGAGTGCAAGAATGATTGCAAGGAATTTCTTCATGATGTTTTCTCCTTTTTATGATGTGATTTAATCGTTACCGCCCACAGGCGGTGTGGTACAGAATTATGTTGGTTTACCCGGTGCATGGGCACCGAATTGCGTGGTGATGAAGCACCGCCTCCTTCTGAGGATGCATCCCCCATCCGTGCCGCAGCATGAACTGCCGGCGCATATCAGGACTTACCCCTCAACATATATGGTGATTTTCACTGCGACCTTTCCCTGTTCCGCAAGGGTATCGGCATCATAGGCGTGGAACATGGCCGTCGCCGCATACTCACCGGGAGCAAGATCCTTCTGCAGGTTGATATACTCGATATACTGTCCGGGTCTGATGCCCTTGGATTCGTATATCGTTTCTGCCGTTTCGTCGAGCGTTATGGTAACGCTCATGTTGTAGTGGTTTGCAGGAACATTTTCGATTCGGGCCTGTCCCTGAGCCTGCGCATTCTCGAACACAATGACCGGCGCGATGGAGATATTGAACATGCCCTCCTCAACGATCTGGTTGAGCATGGCCTGTATTTCCTCCGGCGTCTTTCCGGGCAGAGTGCCTTCGATTGCCGACTGGTCAAACCAGTCATCTGTGCTGTCTTTGCTGCAGCTGCCGCAGTTCTGCATAAGCAGGATAATGATGATTATCACCAGCAGCAGTATGATGATCAGCGGCATATACTGCTTTTTGCCTTCCTTGTCGCTGCCGTCTCCGAACAGCTTACTGCTCAGAACTGCAAGGAAACCTGCCTGTGGACTTTCGGAAGCTTCAGCTCCGTCGTCCCACAGATCCGATGGATCATCATCCTCTGCGGGCTCGTCGGGCAGCCGAACGGATTCCTGCTCAGCAGTATCCTCAGGCTCATCAGTGTCGGCCGTCGGGTCCAGATCATCAAGATCGTCATCAAAGTCGTCGTCAAAGCTTTCATCGTCGGGGATTCCGGTTTCTATCACCGGAGTATCAGATTTGGCTTTATCTCTCTGCTGATTCTCATCAGTCCGGATAAACTCATCCAGATCATCAAACTCCTCAAAGTCGTCGAAATCTCCCAGAGATTCAAGGCCGCCCTGATCATCCGCTTCTCCAAAATCCCCAAAATCAATAGATGGTTTCGGAGGCATGGATGCAATGGTTTTCTGCTCCTCGCGCTCAATGTCCTCAAGCAGCGAATCAAGCGTGAGTTCCTGCGGTTTCTTTCCGTGGGCACCTGATTTTCCTCCGGATGAACCACCCTGACGAGACTTGGAGCCGTTGGCGCCTCTGGGTCTCGGCGGTGTTCCGCTCATATGGGTTCCTCCTGTACTATCAGTTGTCTGCAATCTCTATTGTGTAGGTTATGGTAGCAACCTGCTTCGTGGTCTTGAGTCTGACATAGTTATCGCTGCCCAGAAGCATATCCCACGCAAGTCCAAGTGTGTTTGCACCGGTTGAGATCGCTGCTATTCTGCCATCGTCAGTACTGTCATGCTCAAGATTGCTTCCAGCGAAAACATACTGTGTTGCACTGCTGCCAAGCGTTACGATTGCACTCATCGCATTTTTGTTGGCAAAGAGCTCATCTGCGCCGGATTCCCACTTCCACTCAATGCCGGAAACTTCGACCGGGAAGTAGCTTTCGTTGGTTATCTTGTAGCTGTCTGCCGAAGGAAGGTGGAAGTCGCCGGCAGCATCAACTGTACCGGTGATCTTAAGAGGAACAGTAACGCAGAAGTAACCGGCAATTGTGTCGATTGAAAGAATAACTGTTCTCTTGTATCCGCCTATATCCAGCGTAAGCGTGACTGCACCGGCACCCGTCTTTGTCTCTGCAATTGCGTTTGCGTTATGCAGGGTGATCGTAACAACATTATCGCCGGGACGTCCGCTATAGTCGGTCAGATTGGTTCCTTCTGCATCAAAGCCGATTTTGCTGCTGGCTTCGGCCGGCCCCCACACATCAGCGTTATCGTCCACAGTATTGCAGTCTTCAACAGTGAAGCCCTCGGCCTGTGCTGTTATCGTAAGATTGCCGGTTCCGTCAAGAATTTCGCTTTCAAATATGTCTGTCAGGTCAATGTCGAAGCTCTTTTTCTGCTCGCCGGTGAGCGTGACGCTCTCAGGTGCTGCCGTCAGAGTGACTGTTTCGGGTGCAAGCAGAATAACGTTCGAGCCTGACTCTTCAGTAAGGAAGCTGTCGATAAGGGTATTGCTGACGGTCAGCTTCGTCTTGTCCGGACTACCGCTTGTCCACGCAGCCACTACACGTCCGGATGTTCCGGTATCTGCCGGAATATCACTGAGCGTGATATCGAGAATATCCGCGCCGGTTTCATCTCTGAACGTACATCCGTTGAGATTTACTTTTGATTCTGCACTGTTCAGATAAATGTCTCCCGTGCCAAGTTCAATTTTTCCGGAGAGATTAACCGTTGCGTCGTCTCCGTCAACATAGATGGCCTTGCCGACCGGTCCGAGGTTGTTGTCAAAGAGCACGCCGCTTGTGCCGCCGTTCACATTGACAACGCCGGATTTGGTTACATATATCGCGCCGCCTACCGTGCAGTCAGCCGGAGTTGCCGGCGTATCCTTCAGACGAACACCACTATTAACATTGAGTGTTCCTCCGTTTACATGTACGGAAGGATTATGCACAGTGGTTATTGCCGGAGCAACAACGCTGCCGCTGTATGATTTTTCGTTTGCCCGGTTGTGTCCGTCGATGGTCACTCCTTCAAGAGTAACAGTTATGCCTTCGTTAACCGTAATCAGTGATTTTGTCGTGTTGCTGGCTGCATTGTAGCCGTTCTGTTTGGAATATCTTCTGATGGTCACGCTGCCGCCTGCATTTGTCGTCCTGCCTTCGCAGATAATTGTCGAATCTGTCAGGGTGACATCGCTCGTCGGCACATAATCGGAAAGCATATAGATCGTTCCGCCTCCACCGTTGAGCCGGCTGTATGCCTTTTCCATGGAGTTGGTAGGCTTATCCGGAGAAGAGCCGTCTCCGCTGCCGTTAGTATCATAGTAAGCAACACGGCTTGCTCTTGCAAGGCGCAGCTGATACGGTAAGTCTGCGGTGTAAATCAGATAAAGCTGCGGGTCAACAAGTGCAAAATGCGCCAGATCTTCATCCGTGGCATCTCTTGTTTCGTAGGTAGTGCTGTTTGTGTAAGACTTAAGTGTACTGACCACTTCCTCGCCGATAAAAGCATCGCTCCATGCTGAATAATTCATGGAAATATTGATTATCGATCTGGGAGTGAAGCTGCCGTAAACGCTTATGTCCTGATTTGATGTACCGTTTCTGTTGAAATCGATGGTTATGGTGTCAGCAATGAGCGGAGAGCCGGACATCAGCAGATGAGGTGAATTATTGCTGTCCTGAATAACGCGTATACCGTCACCGCCATCAGTCGCACTGCACACATTTCCGCTGATTTCTCCGCCGAGAATATGTGTTTCGCCTTTGCCATAACAGATTATTCCGCCGCCGTTCAAGCTGGATCTGTTGTTGGTTATGGAACCTCCGTACATATACATCTTGCCTTCGTTCCATACCGCGCCGCCGGAATGCGTAGCTACATTGTTATTAATGGAACCGCCGTTCATTGTGAACGTTGATTTGCTCTCAACATACACACCGGCACCGTTTGCAGCTACTGTTGCGTCTCCAAGGGTTGTGTTGTTTGCTTTGTGCCCGGTGATCTCTCCACCGTTCATGGTAAAACTGGAGCCTTTCGTATCATTGCTGTCAAGATACACTCCGTGGAATGTACCGCCTATCAGTCTTGCTCCGGTATTCATTACCAATCCGGCGCCGGGATCAACCAGCACGGTGGCGTCAAAATTGCTGGAGCTGCTGTCCTTTGCGGTTTCATTTGAGCAGTCAAGGGTAACGTTCTTGAGGGTCAACGTCCCGCTCCTGACGTTGAATGCGTTTCTCTTGTGCCCGGCGGCCTGTCTGAAGGTTATATTCTTTCCGGATCCGTCAATGGTTTCGTTTCCGTTCACACAGTAGGTCTGAACAATGTGAAAATTCAGCGTTCCTCCATCCACGCAGCAATCGTTGATAATATCCTGTGCGCGGCGGTAGACCGTTCCACCGGATGTTTGTCTTATCGCAGAAGCCTCGGTGTTCGCTGAGGCGCTCAGGCTGAAGAAATGCGATCCGTTGCCGGCTCCTCCGCCTGTTCTGTGGATATATACATCTGTTATGGCTCCCTTTTCATAGGAAGTGGTACCGACGTAAACCGAAAAGCCGTCAGCTTCAAAAGAAGTAGCTGCTTCATCACTCAGCTGCGCTTCCACAACCTCCGGACCGTTTTCTGTTATGTGATAAACTTCTATTCCATAGGTCTGAACCGCACTGATGTCCGACACGCGTACCTCAACACTGAGTCCGTAATCGGCAGGCTGGAACACTTGACCCTCATACATTATCTTGATGTCATATGCAAAGTAGATTGTCTGTGCGTCAGAGTCTATGGCGTCACCCAGCATCTGCACAGCTTCATCAGCACTGACTGTCTCCACGGTCAGCACAGCCTCTTCAGGCAGTTCGCCCTCTACTGTTACAACGCGGCCGTCGTCGGCAGTTACCTGCAGGGTTCTCTGGCTCAGCGCAGGCGCGACAAGACAGCCCGTCGGGTCAGCCGAGCAGGCCGGACAGGAAATGTCAACGATATATGCACCATTTTCAAGATTTGCGTAGCAGTGACTGGTGCAGGTGCACAGCGGAAGAACCTGGCTTTCACCGGATACATCAGAACCGGAAACTGCTTCGTCGTCATTCTTGATCACGTCTCCTCCGGGTACTGTATCAGAACCGGAAACAGGTGCGTCGGAGCCGGATGCAGCAACATCACTTCCGGACACATCGGTGTCGGAAGCCACGGGAGCATCGCTGGCAGAAACATCGGAATCAGATACGTCGGAAGCGGAAACATCGGAACCCGATACCTCGTCTACCCTGACAATGCTTATCTCGGCAAAGAAGTCGGAGGCCAAGCGG
>JAZUOR010000269.1:0-17833 GCA_045604745.1 Acutalibacteraceae bacterium
CACCATCAAGGAAGAACTCGCTGCCGGCGAGCCCTCGGTCATCATCAGCCGCCGTCCCTGCGTGCTGCTCAAGCACATCAAGACCAAGCCTCCGGTAAAGGTGAACACCGACAAGTGCAAGGGCTGCAAGGTTTGCATGGGTATGGGATGTCCCTCCATCAGCTTCCGCGACGGCAAGGCTGCCATTGACAACACCCTTTGCGTAGGCTGCGGCGTATGCGCCCAGCTGTGCAAATTTGACGCTATAGAGAACGGAGAAGCCTAAAAACAAGTTTTCAAACGGCGGGTTTTGCCTTTCGGGTCGTAGCGGCCCGGCCTCATGCTTCAGCGTGAAGAGGCGGAAACATCGCGGCTTTCTTCAAGAAAGGAAATGATACAGAAATGAGTGTAAAAAGCATTCTTATAGTAGGTGTCGGCGGTCAGGGAACTCTGCTGGCCTCCAAGCTGCTGGGTGCCGCCCTCGTTGCCAAGAGACTTGACGTAAAGGTCAGCGAGGTCCACGGCATGAGCCAGCGCGGCGGCTCGGTTATCACCTACGTGCGCTACGGCGAAAACGGCGAAAAGGTCGCCTCTCCCATCATCGATGCCGGCGAGGCTGACGTTATCCTCTCCTTTGAGCAGCTGGAAGCTGCCCGTTATCTGCCCTATCTCAAGCAGGGCGGCACCATTGTGACCAATACCCAGCGCATCGACCCCATGCCGGTCATAACCGGTGCGGCGGTCTATCCTGAAGCTCTCACTGATAAACTTGCCGCCAAGGGTGCGAAGGTTATCGGTGTTGACGCACTGTCCCTTGCCGAACAGGCGGGCAGCGTCAAGGCGGTCAACGTGGTGCTTCTGGGCGTTCTTAGCGCCCAGCTTGATATCGAAGAATCAGTCTGGAACGATGTTATCGAAAACGGCGTCCCAGCCAGATTCAAGGAACTCAACCAGAAAGCCTTCGCTCTTGGGCGCAAGGCTTCGGAGTAATCTTCTTTAGATAATACAGGTTTTCAATCCGCTCCCGATGTGTCGTTGAAAACCGGTGCTTTCCGTGTGTATACGGTGTTCAGACACATCACAACCACAAAAAATCTTCCTAAAAAGGAGCGAATTGAAAATGAGCAAATACTATCAGCCGGAAATCGAGACTGCGTCACGGGAGCAGATCCGTCAGTGGCAGGATGAGCGCCTTGTCCAGCAGGTGCAGCATGTGTGGAACAACGTTCCCTACTACCGCGCCAAGATGGAAGAAAAGGGAGTCACTCCGGATGACATCAGGAGCATTGACGACCTGCACAAGCTGCCTTTCCTGACCAAGGCCGATCTGCGTGATGCCTATCCCTATGGTCTGATGGGCGTGCCCGTGTCTGAATGCGTCCGCATCCAGTCCACTTCCGGCACTACCGGCAAGCGCGTTGTGGCCTTCTACACTCAGGGCGACATCGACCTGTGGGAGGACTGCTGCGCCCGCGCAATCGTGGCAGTGGGCGGCACCAAGGATGACGTGTGTCACGTTTCCTACGGCTACGGCCTGTTCACCGGCGGCGCAGGACTTCACGGCGGTTCCCACAAGGTGGGCTGCCTTACCCTGCCCATGTCGTCCGGCAACACTGATCGTCAGCTGCAGTTCATGGAGGATCTGGGATCCTCCATCATCTGCTGCACTCCCTCTTACGCCGCATATCTTGCCGAATCCATCCATGAGCGCGGACTTCAGGACAAGATCCACCTCAAGGCGGGCATCTTCGGCGCCGAAGCATGGAGCGAGAACATGCGCCGTGACATCGAGCAGAAGCTGGGACTCAAGGCCTATGATATCTATGGACTGACTGAAATCTCCGGTCCCGGTGTTTCCTTTGAGTGCGAGGCACAGACCGGCATGCACATCAACGAGGATCACTTCATCGCCGAGATCATTGATCCCGATACCGGTGAGGTTCTGCCCGAAGGCTCCAAGGGTGAGCTGGTGTTCACCTGCATCACCAAGAAGGCATTCCCGCTCATCCGCTATCGTACCCGTGACATCTGCGTGCTTTCCCGCGAGGCCTGCCCCTGCGGACGTACTCATGTCAAAATGAGCAAGCCCATGGGCCGCAGCGATGATATGCTCATCATCCGCGGCGTCAACGTATTCCCCTCTCAGATCGAGACTGTCCTGCTGCAGCAGGGCTACCCGGCAAACTACCAGATCATCGTTGACCGGGTCAACAACTCCGACACTCTCGAAGTGCTTGTGGAAATGACTCCGGAGAACTTCTCTGACTCCCTGGGCGACATCACCGCCAAGGAGAAGATGCTGGTTGCCGAGCTCAAATCCATGCTGGGTCTGCACGCCAAGGTCAAGCTGGTGGCTCCCAAGACCATTACCCGCAGCGAAGGCAAAGCCGTGCGCATCATTGACAACCGCAAGATCTGAGTGCTGAAATCATACTGATATACCGGAACAAAGTATTTTTTCACAGAAAGGAATTGTTAGAATGAGCATTAAACAGATATCCGTATTTCTTGAGAACAAGACCGGTGAACTGGCTGAAATAACCAGTCTGCTTGCAGAAAACAATATAGATCTCAGAGCCATATCCATTGCCGAAACATCCGACTATGGTGTACTGCGCATCATCGTGAGTGATGCCGAGCAAGCTGCCTCCATTCTGCTTGAGGGCGGACACATCGTTTCAATGACCCCGGTCACCGTCGTTGCCGTTGAGGATAAGCCCGCCGGTCTTTCCGGACTGCTGTCAATCATTGCCCGCAGCGATATCTCCATCGACTATATGTACTCCCTTTTTACCAGACAGATCGGCACCGCCTACATGGTTTTCCGTGTGTCTTCGGGCGGCAAGTTTGCACGATTGCTTCAGGAGCATGGAATGAAGGGTGTTACCGCCGAGGAGCTTGGACTCAAATAAATCAGAGATAATCATATGGAAACCGACCTGTGCCAGCGCACAGGTCGGTTTCTTTTATATTGTAATATCCGTCAGGTCCCAAAATACTTATTCTCCACTATGCTCCACTTTGCTGCCTGTCCTGCTGCTCCACTACGCCCCACCACTGCACGCCACCTTGTTCATGGGTGGTGTTTTTACGCTCTTCTGGTGGTGTGCTGCACATATCCTCGTATTTTGTAGAGGGTGACAAAGATTTGCTGCATATTTCTTAAAAATAGCACAAAAACCACCCCTGTTTCAACAAGGGTGGTCCCATATATAGTGCAACGATTGGTTTGCGGTACCAAATGTAGAAACAATCGCAGATGAGCAGCGGAAAAGGACGTTGCGTATCGGGGCGCATCTGCGAGAAACTGCGTCAGTACGCAAATTTGGGGGTTGAAATATGAGCGGATGGGCTGTATAATGGAGTCAAATGGAGCGGAGTGGTGCAAAAGTGCATCGCCGAGCAATCAAAGTGGAGATTTTACGAGGGCAATTAACAGCGACTGTCCGACAACAGCCGCTTTTAAGGGTCCGGTGAGAGGTGCGTAAGATGTTTGTCGGCAACTACACGCACAATATAGACGCCAAGGGGCGGGTGTTCGTCCCCTCTAAGCTTCGTCAGGAGCTTGGGCAGAAGTTCTATATCTGCCGCAGCATAGACTGCCAGTGTGTACGTGCCTACAATCTCACCGAATGGGAAAACATGCTCACCAAGCTGCGCGACAGCAGCTTGCAGGACAACATGGCCCGCCGCCGTCTGGCTTTTTCTGCCGTTGAGGTGGAAATGGACTCTCAGGGACGCATCATGCTGAGCGACCAGCTTCGTAAATTCGCCGGACTGACCGACAAGGTCTGCATCGTCGGTATGCTGGACTGGGTGGAGTTCTGGAACCCCGACACCTTCGACCAGCTCATGGGCGACGGAATGGACGGCCCCACCAAGGAAGAGTTCGATCTCCTTCGCGAAGCGGGCATCCAGTAATTAATTAAGATCACACGACCCCTTTCATAAAGACTATATGTCCCCCTTTTACTAAACCTTCTGCTTAGGGGCGGCTTTGTAAAAAGCCGCCCTTATGCAGACTAATGGAGGTATACATAAGATACCACATTTAAACCTGTGCGTCAACGGGAAATTGGCATATTTGTGGGAAAATCTCCCAAAAAACAGCTGTTTTACTTAATTTTGGCAGGAGGAGCAGCGAAATGAGTGAATATCATGTCCCCGTGCTGCTCGAACCGACGCTTGAGCTGCTGAACGTACAGCCGGATGGGATATACTTCGACGGCACTGCCGGAGGAGGCGGACACAGCTCGGCTATCCTTGAGCGGATAGAGAGCGGCCTGCTCATCAGCTGCGACCGCGACCCGCAGGCTATTGCCGAGGTCACACGTCGGCTGGGTACGGGTGAGCACAACGTCATTGTTCATGACGAATTCAGCCACATTGCAGATATTCTCGACCGGCTCGGCATAGAGGGCGTGGACGGTGTGCTGCTGGACATAGGCGTGTCTTCACATCAGCTGGACTGTGCCGAGAGAGGCTTTTCCTACCACAACGACGCACCGCTGGACATGCGTATGGCCTCCGAGGGACGGACTGCCGCCGATCTTGTGGCGGAGCTTTCATGGCAGGAACTGGCTGCCGTTTTTTCCCGCTTTGGCGAGGAGAAGCATTCGGTGCGAATCGCAAAGGCTATCTGCCGTGAGCGTGAAAACCAACCGATAACAACTACTCTGCAGCTTGCAGATATCATCAGAGAAGCCGTCCCCGCAGCAGCGCGCCGGGATGGTCATCCCGCGCGGCGGGTGTTTCAGGCGCTGCGTATCGCCGTGAACGACGAGCTGGGACAGCTTGAACGCGGTCTGGAGGCAGCCTTTGAGCGCCTTAAGGTCGGTGGTCGGCTGGCGGTCATAACCTTCCATTCGCTGGAGGACCGCATGGTCAAGCAGACTATGGCAGGCTGGTGTTCCGGATGTACCTGTCCGCCTGACTTTCCGGTGTGTGTCTGCGGCAAAAAGCCAAGAGCCGAGCTGGTCACACGCAAGCCGGTGGAGGCCACAGCGGCCGAGCTTGAGGCCAACCCCCGCAGCCGCAGCGCCAAGCTGCGTGTGTGCACAAGACTGAGATAATCCCGCAGAGCTCCTCCGGGATGGAGCTCTGTGCAAGCCCTGCTGAGAGGGCGGAAATATTGAAATATTATTGTAAAGGGGAATGAAAAAATGGGCTACAACAACGGAAACACTGCCTATGACCTGTCGCTCTTTGAGGCACGTCAGGCCTATGTACGCACGCCCAGGGCAGAAGCTGGTGCGGTGCGAACGGGCAAAATGAACAGCAAGAGTGCCGGCTCACGCTCAAAAAAGCTTACCGCCGGTCAGCTTGCCGAGGAACGCAAGAAACGCGAGACCCGTGAAGCGCGCAGCCGTCTTGTGCGTATTCTGGCCTTTGCCATCATCGCCGTCATCGCCGTCACCATGCTGGTCAGCAACCGGGTGGATTACCATGAGCTGACCATGGAGATCGAGGCCGCCAGCAGAACGCTGACCGAGCTGGAGCAGGACTACGAGGCGCTCAGGCTGGAATTCGACAACAAGATGAGCGACACTGCCGTAGAGGAGTATGCGGTCAATGTGCTGGGCATGCAGAAACGCGAAAACAGCCAGACCGAGTACATCAGCCTCAACGTTGGCAACGTCTTTGAGATCGCCAACGAACAGTCCAACGACTGGTATCAGACCAATCTGGAAAAAATACTGTCATACGGCGACTGAGCGCGAAGTAACATTTATTAAGCTCCGGTCGTGTATGGCTCAATACCTGTGCTCATACATAATTGAGAGTTGAGATGTTATCTTGACTCTCTTTTATTTGCTTTCGGGATACAGGGCTGAAAAACAGTGGATCAATCAATGAGGAACGATATTTACCAGTGAAAGGAGAAAGCGCGCATCGAAACAAAGCGCGTGTGAAGCTATAATGGCAAACGGGAAGAAAAGCTCAGGCAACAGAAAAGCAGGTTACAGAAGCGGCAGGGTCATAGGCCGCATGCACACACTGCTCATGGTCATGATCATCGGATATGTTTTTATAGCCGGTGCTCTGGCATGGTATCAGCTCATCAACTCTGAGGTGTGGCAGCAGAAGGCCACCGAGCAGCAGATGTCCGATACCGAGCTGCCCGCCGAGCGAGGAACAATATACGACACCAACATGGACACCCTTGTGCAGAGCACTACCGCGTGGGTGGTCAGCCTGCGTCCTGCCAGCATAAAGGAAGAGCAGACCGACCTGATCGTGTCCCGTCTGGCTGAGATACTTGAGCTGGACGAGGAATACATCACCGGTCGAATGAAGATAAACGCAACCGAAATCAAGCTCAAGAGCAAGGCAGACAAGAGCCAGAAGGATGCCATTACCAAATTCTGCTACAACGAAGAAGGCGAATGTGTTGTACCGGGCATCACTCTGACAGCCGATACCCGTCGTACTTACACATACGGCAGCCTTGCGTCTACCATTCTGGGCTTCACCGGTACCGACAACACCGGCCTTTCCGGCATAGAGTCCCAGTATGATTCCCAGCTGAGCGGTGTGCCGGGACGAATTGTAACCATCAAGAACGCCCGCAGCGGAGAAATGCCCTTTGACTACAACATTCTGGTGGAGGCCGAGGAGGGCAGCAGCCTTGTTCTGACCATTGACGCCAACATCCAGCAGATAGTGGAGGAAAAGCTGGCAAAGGCAGTGGAAAAGAATCAGGTCAAAAACCGTGCCTGCGCCATCATGATGAACGTCAACACCGGCGCAGTGATGGCGATGGCGTCCATCCCCGATTACGACCCCTCCGACTATACCGCTGTTGCCGATGAAACGCTTGCCGCCCAGATTGCCCAGATCGAGGACGATACCGAGCGAAGCGAAGCACTGAGCAAGGCTCAGAATGCCCAGTGGAGAAACAAGGCTATCAGCGACGCCTACGAGCCGGGCTCGGTATTCAAGCCCATCACCATGTCAGCTGCCCTTGAGGAAGGAGTGACACATCTCAACGACGGCTTCTACTGCGGCGGAGCCATGGTTGTCGGCGGACTGCGCACCAGCTGTCATAAGGCTGCGGGTCATGGCTCGGAGAGCCTGACCATGGGAATGGTCAATTCCTGCAACTGTGTGTTCATGACCCTTGGCGACCGCCTTGGAGGCAGCGGCTTTTTCAAATATTACAAAGCCTTTGGATTTACCGAAAAGACCGGCATTGACCTGCCGGGTGAATCCACGCCCGTGGCCGGCGTAAACTACCACAAGGAAGAGAATCTCAACAGATATTCCCACGACCTTGCGGTGGCAAGCTTCGGTCAGACCAACACCGCTACTCCCATTCAGATGGTCACTGCGATCTCTGCTGTGAGCAACGGCGGATATCTGCTCCAGCCCTATGTGGTGGAGCAGGTGCTTGACAGCAAAGGAAACATCATTTCCAACACCGAGCCCACCGTCAAGCGTCAGGTCATTTCGGCACAGACCTCCGAAATGATCAACGGCATGCTGGAGGCCACCGTTTCCGACGGTACCGCCCGCAACTGCTACATCGCAGGCTACCGCATCGGCGGCAAGACCGGTACCTCCGAAAAGATTGCCGAAACAGCGCAGACCGGAAACAAGACCTATGTTGCCTCGTTCTGTGCCATTGCGCCCAGCGACGATCCGGAAATCGCCCTGCTGGTGCTTCTGGACGATCCCAGAGGAGACAACCACATGGGCGGCACCATTGCCGCACCGGTTGCACGCGAGATACTCGAAGAGGTTCTGCCCTATCTCAACATCGACACCATCTATTCGGCTGCCGACGTCAAGAATCTCGACACCGTAGCGCCCAATCTGATGGATAAAACCGTGGAAGAGGCAAAAGCCATCCTCAACGACAAAGGCCTCAAGGTCAGAGTGGTAGGCGACGGCAAGAATGTCACAGCCCAGACACCTATGGCCGGACAGAGCATTCCCAGAGGCGGCACGGTGGTCATTGATACCTCCGGGAACGGCGAGGTGCCGCTGGTAACCGTTCCCGACGTCACCCGCCTGAGTCCGGGCGAGGCCAACCGTACTCTTGCAAACAAGCACCTTAACATCCGCTATGCCGGTTCGGGCTACAACACCTCCTCCGGTGTGTCGGTGTCACAGAATATCCCCAAGGGCTCGCAGGTAGCCGAGGGAACAGTCATCACAGTTGAATTCATAATGAGCGGTTCGACCGACTGACGAAAGAACAGGAGCTGCTATGAAACTATCCGAATTACTCAGCGGCATCAGCTGCGTGACCACAGCCGATATGGACACGGAGATTTCCGTAATATCCGATGATTCCCGCAAGGCTCAGCCGGGTGCGGTATTCTTCTGCATCAAGGGTCTGACCTGTGACGGTCACGATTTCGCTCCCACGGCGGCACTCGCCGGAGCACTGGTGGTGTGCCAGCGGGATCTGGGTCTGCATGAGCGTCAGATCATCGTGGATGACACCCGCCTTGCCTATGCGGCGGTGTGCGAGAATTTCTTCGGCAATCCGCTGAAAAAGCTCAGACTTATCGGCATTACCGGAACCAACGGCAAAACATCGACGACCTACATTCTCAAGCACGTACTGGAGCAGTGCGGCCACAAGACCGGACTGATCGGTACGGTGCAGAATATGATAGGTGATGAGGTAGTCGAATCGCACTACACCACACCGCTGACCTATGAGCTCCATGAGCTCTTTGGCCGCATGGCCGATGCCGGCTGTGAATACTGCGTTATGGAGGTGTCCTCCTTCGGCCTTGAACAGGGCAGAGTGGAGGGGCTGTATTTCGACGTGGCCTGCTTTACCAATCTTTCTCAGGATCATATCGACATCCACCACACCATGGAGGCGTATTTTGCCGCCAAGTGCATCCTTTTTGAACGGTGCGGCAAGGCGGTCATCAATGCCGACGACCAGTGGAGCAGCCGCATTCCGCTGGCGGAGAACGTGCAGACCGTTTTCTTCTCCCAGAACGGAGAGAACGGGCTGACAGCGTCGGACATAATCTGCCGGGCTGACGGTGTGGAGTTCTCCATGTCGCTGGACGGAGGAAAAGCCGAGCATGTGACTGCCGGCATTCCCGGACGCTTTACCGTATATAATCTGCTGTCCGCTGCGGGCTGCGCACTTGCGGTCGGAATCGGACTGGGAGACATCGCCGCTGCCCTGCGCACAGCAAAAGGCGTAAAGGGTCGTGCGGAGGTCTATCCCAATGGCAGGGACTACACCATAATAATCGACTATGCCCACAGTCCGGACGGCGTGGAGAATATTCTGCGCTCCATGCGTGAGCTGACAAAGGGGCGCCTTGTGGCTCTGCTGGGATGCGGCGGCGACCGCGATGCAGCCAAGCGTCCCCTTATGGGTGAGGCTGCTGCCCGGCTTGCAGACTTTGTCATCGTCACCTCGGATAATCCCCGCAGTGAGGACCCTGAAAGCATTATCAGGCAGATTCTGCCCGGCGTGAAAAAGCACGACACAGACCATGTAGTCATCGTCAGCCGTCGTGATGCCATAGAATATGCCGTGCGCAATGCCCGCAAAGACGACGTTATCGTGCTTGCCGGCAAGGGGCATGAAACCTATCAGATACTGTCCACCGGCACCATTCACTTTGACGAGCGAGAGGTGCTGGACGAGATTTATGAAAAAATAGCTGCCGAGGAGGGCGAGTGCAATGGATAAAATGACCCTTTCCGAGATAGCTGCCGCCGTTGGTGCTGCAGCTCCGGCCGCTGATCCGGTCATTGAAACCGTATGCATCGACAGCCGCGCCATCCAGCCCGGATGTCTGTTTGTGGCAATCAAAGGTGAAAACTTCGACGGTCACGCCTTTGTGCGCTCGGCTCTGAGTGCGGGTGCCGCCGCTGCGCTGTGCTCTGACGAGGTGCCTGATGCACCCGGCCCCGTTCTGCTGGTGGAGGATACCGTCCGCGCCATGGGAGCTCTTGCAGGCTATAACCGCTCAAAATACGATATCCCGCTGGTGGGACTGACCGGCTCGGTGGGAAAGACCACCTCCAAGGATATGGTGGCAGCCGTTCTCGGTCAGCATTACAGAACCCTTGCCACAGAGGGAAATCTGAACAACGAAATCGGCCTGCCCAGAATGTGTCTGCGGCTGGATTCCTCTTACGAAGCCGCTGTCATAGAAATGGGCATGAATAACTTCGGCGAAATCAGCAGACTGACCGCCATCGCAAGACCCACCATCGGGCTCATCACCAATATCGGCGTGAGCCATATTGAGCGGCTGGGTTCCCGTGAGGGCATACTGAAGGCAAAGCTGGAGATACTTGAAGGTATGGCTCCCGACGCGCCCATCGTGCTCAACGGCGATGACGATATGCTCATGTCGGCGCTGGATAAGCTGGAGCGTCCGGTGGTGCTGTACGCCATCAACAATCCCAACGCACAGTGCATAGCCTCCGATATTGAGCAGCTGGAGGGCGAGCTGCGCTTCACACTTACATATGAGAATGTGAAGCATCAGATCGTCCTGCCGGCAGTGGGCATGCACAACGTGTATAACGCCTGTGCTGCCTTTGTGTGCGGCATGCTGGCGGGTGTCACGCCTGAAGAGGCCGTCGCCGGACTTGCCGGTTATGTGCCCGACGGACGCCGCCAGAAGTTCACCCGCAAAAACGGTATCACCTTTATTGAGGACTGCTATAATGCCAGCCCCGATTCCATAAAGGCTTCCCTTGCCGTTCTTGCCTCCGCCGAATGCACCGGCAAACGAATTGCCGTGCTGGGAGACATGCTGGAGCTGGGCGACTATGCCCGCAGGGCTCACAGTGACTGCGGAAAGCTGGTGGCGGAAAACGGCATTGACCTGCTCCTCGCCTACGGCACCAATGCCATGTATTACCTTGAGGGCGCAGGTGAGAATATCGAGAGCCGCCTGTATGACGACAAGGCTCAGCTGGCCGAGGAGCTCTGCGGTCTGCTGGCTGATGGCGACGTGGTGCTGTTCAAGGCCAGCCGCGGCATGAGGCTGGAGGACGTGTTCAACGCCATTTACGACAGAATGAACGACTGATATATAAAGGAGCCTGCCATGGTCTACGGCGTAATATGTCTGCTTGCGGCAGTGATTTCTGCCGGAGGAACGTGGCTGCTGTGTAAGCATCTGCTCAGCCGGCTGGGTATGCGGGAGCTGGGAGTCAAGGATATTCCTGCCACATCCCGCAGCATGCCGGGTGAGGAAGAATATGTGCCCCGCTGCGGTGGTCTGCTGCCCTGTGCGGCGGTGCTGGCTGCCTCGGCGGTCATGCTGCTGGTGTATGGGGCTCTGTCCGGAGCCGGCAGTCTTGCGGGAGTGTATAGGCTGAGCGGCCTGCAGCGCATGTATATCTGGGGAGGGCTGCTGACGGCTGTACTTTTCGGTGCGGCGGGCTTCATGCAGGATTATGCCGTTGTGTTCCGCCGGATGCGCACGGGTCTTTCCGGCTGGCAGCGGCTTCTGATCCAGACCGCCATAGCCGCTGCCTTTCTTGCTGCCGTGTGGCTGGCAGGTGATCGCGGCGCAGGAATGACCGTGATCCCCTTTGCCGGTGAGGTGCGGCTGGGGTTCTGGTATTATCCGCTTTCATTGGTGCTTATTCTGGCTGTGGTCAGAGGCACTGAACTGGCTCAGGAGGCTGACGGTGTCATGCCGGCGGCAGGGTTCTTTTCCTTTCTTCCGGCTGTAGTGGCGGCAGGATTCCTGACCGGATACAATGCCGGAATCTCTGACGCAGGCATCATGGCAATCGCAGGCGCGGGCGGCTGCATTGCATTTCTCCTGGCAAACTTTCCGCCGGCACAGGCGCGCACCGGTACTGCCGGCGGAGCGTTTATGGGCGCTCTGCTGTGTGCCGTTTTCTTTGCAGCAAGGATGCCTCTGCTGCTTCTGCTCTGCGGCGGAGCGTATATCGCCGAATCGTGCACAGCACTGTGGGCGTGGGTCAGCGAAAGGCTTACCGGCACGCCGGTAGGTGCGCCTCTGCACCGGATGATAGGCAGCAGAGGGAGGAATATGGGGCAGAACGATGTTCAGAATGACACGCAGATAACGGTGGTGTTTGCTGCCGTGACTGCTCTGCTGGGCGCAGCTGCCGCCGCTCTGGCGGTGCTGGGTCAATAAAATTTAATTGATGGATGGGAAAACAACCAAAGGAGGAACGAAATGACCAAGGAAAAATACATCAGCAAAAAAGAATCTGCCAATCAGCCGCCGGTAAGCAGCGGCAGCTGGTGGAAAAACACCGTTGACTCGGTGACCGATATTCTCAGCGACCGCTCGCAGAATGTGGATGCGGTGCTGCTGGGCATTATAATCGCTCTGGTTGTGGGCGGCATCATTATGATGTATTCGGCAAGCTTTGCCTATGCCTATTACAACGAGAACGGCGACAGCGACTACTTTTTCCGTCACCAGCTCATTTACGCGGTCATCGGCATGGTGCTGATGTTCGGCGTGTCTCTCTACCCGGCGGAAAAGCTGAAAAAGTATAATCTGCTGGTGCTGGGCATATCCACCATACTGCTGATAATCGTGCTTTTCCTGCCGGAGATCAGCTATGTTCACCGCTGGATAGACCTCGGCTTCACCACCTTCCAGCCCTCGGAGATAACCAAGTTCGCCATCATTCTCTTCGGCGCAACGTGGGCGGATTCCCACGCCGACAAGATGCACACCGCAAAATGGGGCGTGCTGCCCTTTGCTGCAGTACTGGGCATCAGTGCTGTTCTGCTGCTTCTTGAGCCTCACATTTCCTGTACGGTCATCGTGATGCTGCTGGGAGCCACCATGATGTTCGTGGGCGGGACCCGCATGTCCTGGTTCATAGGCATGGTGAGTGTGGCAGCGGTCGGAGTTCTGGCGGTAATCTTCTCCGGAGCCGTTGGTTACAGCTCCACACGTATCGAGGTGTGGCTGGATCCCTTTGCCGACCCTCTGGGTGACGGCTGGCAGAACATTCAGGCGCTCTACGCTATCGCTTCGGGCGGCCTGTTCGGTGAGGGTCTTGGCAATTCCCGCCAGAAATACCTCTACATCTCCGAGCCCCAGAACGACTTTGTGTTCTCTGTGGTGTGCGAGGAGCTGGGATTCATCGGTGCGGCGCTGGTAATTGCTCTGTTTGTGGTGTTCATCTGGCGCGGATTTACCGTCAGCGTCAGCAATCCCAACCGCTTCTGCAAGCTGCTGGGTATAGGCATCACTGCGCAGGTGGGCTGGCAGGCACTGCTCAACATGGCGGTTGTGACCAAGCTCATCCCCAACACCGGCATCAGCCTGCCCTTCTTCAGCTACGGAGGCACGTCACTGGTCATGCTGCTCTTTGAAATGGGTGTGCTGCTGGCAGTTTCACGCGGCTCAACAGCGAAAAAGATTTGACGGTCGGTAATATTACTGACAGATAATACAAAAATAACTACCAAGGCGGTGCAGAAAAAATGAGAGTTCTTATCGCAGGCGGCGGTACTGCCGGACACATCAATCCCGCGCTGGCTATTGCCGGTGAAATCAGAATGCGTCATCCCGATGCGGAAATCACCTTTGTGGGCACTCCCAACGGCATGGAGTCCCGGCTGGTTCCCGCAGAGGGCTACAGGTTTGAAACCATGAATGTGGCAGGCTTTCAGCGCAAGCTGTCCCTGACCAATATCAAGCGCAATGCTCAGGCCGCATGGTATCTTGCCACCTCCGGCAGCAGAGCAAAGCAGATCGTTGAAAAAATCAAGCCGGACATCGCCATTGGCACCGGCGGCTATGTCAGCGGTCCCATTCTGCGAAAGGCTGCACAGATGGGTGTGCCCATTATCATTCACGAGCAGAACGCCTTCCCCGGCGTGACCACCAAAGCGCTGAGTAAAAAGGCAAAGTGTGTCATGCTGGCGGTGGAGGATGCCCGCAGCCGTCTGGATGCCGACCTGCCCATCCGCATCACCGGCAATCCCATACGCCACGATATCCTGACCTACGACAAAGCAAGAGCCCGTCAGGAGCTGGGCGTGGACGACCGCCCTCTCATTCTTTCGTTCGGCGGCTCTCTGGGCGCACGACGCATCAACGAAGGCATGCTTGACCTGCTGTGCCGAAGCGCGGCAGACGGCCGCTACAACCACATCCACGGCTACGGTCAGTATGGTCACTTTGTCATGGATGAGCTGGCTGCACGGGGCGTTGACCCGAAAAAGTGCGATAATCTGGATGTGCGCGAATACATCAACGACATGCCCCGTGTCATGGCAGCTGCCGATCTGGTCATCTGCCGCGCCGGAGCCATCACCCTGTCCGAACTGCAGGCGATCGGCAAGCCTGCCATACTTATTCCCTCGCCCAATGTGGCAGAAAACCACCAGTATCACAACGCCATGGCTCTTGTAAAACGCGGAGCGGCCGACATCATCGTGGAGTCTGACCTGACCTGCGAGCTGGTCAATCAGAAGGCCGACGCCATACTCTCCGACCCGGAGAAGCTGCGCGCCATGTCCGAGAGCTCCCGCAACATGGCGATAACCGATTCCTGTGAGCGAATCTATGACATTGTCATGGAGGTGCTGAAAGGCCGTTAAGCTGCGGTCCGGCTGCCTGAGGTACCGTTTAGTGACAGCGACGTTCCCGACTGCATAATATGGTGTGGAAATGCCATTATTTGTGCGAAAGGGTGCGTGACATGGATAAAATGATAATCCACGGAAAGAACCGGCTGAGAGGGACCGTGCGGATACACGGAGCCAAGAACAGTGCACTGCCTCTGCTGGCTGCAGCGCTGGCGGCTGGAGAACCGTGCAGGCTGCACAACTGTCCCAGACTTGCCGACGTGGAAACCTCTCTGGATATACTGCAACATCTGGGCTGTCTTGCTGTCCTTGACGACGGGACAGCCCTTATCGACCCTGCGGAAGCCTGCTATGAGGAGATACCCGACTGCCTGATGCGCAGGATGCGTTCCTCGATAACCTTTCTTGGAGCCATGCTCTCCCGTTTCGGACGCGCTGCCCTGTCACTGCCCGGAGGGTGTGAGCTGGGAGCACGTCCTGTGGATCTGCATCTGTTTGCCCTTGAGCGAATGGGCGTGCATATTGAGGAACAGCACGGTCACATCCGCTGCAAGGCCTCCGGCAGACTGCGGGGAGCAACCATCCCTCTGGGCTTTCCGAGCGTGGGAGCAACCGAAAACATAATGATAGCCGCGGCAACCGCCGACGGCGAAACGGTGATACAGAACGCCGCCCGTGAGCCGGAAATAACCGATCTGGGCGATTTTCTCAACGCCTGCGGAGCGGATATATCCGGCTGCGGCGAATCCAATATCATAATAAAGGGTGTCGAACGGCTGGGCGGCTGCGAGCATCATGTTATACCCGACCGCATCGAGGCGGCTACATATCTTGCCGCTGCCGCTGTAACCGGCGGTGATGTGACTCTGACCCATGTTCGTCCGGAGCATCTGATACCGGTGCTGTCGGCTTTTGAAAAGGCCGGCTGCCGCCAGATATGCTCGCAGGATGCCATACACATTTCCGCGCCGGAGGAGCTTTCCGGTGTAGGGTATATACGAACCATGCCGTATCCCGGTTTCCCCACAGATGCACAGGCTATAATGATGGCTGCTGCATGTGCGGCAAAAGAAACCAGCGTTTTTGTAGAGAATATCTTTGACGGAAGAATGAAGCACGTGGGCGAGCTGTGCCGTCTCGGCGCGCGCATAACCACCGAGGGCCGCATGGCGGTGGTGGAGTCGTGCAGAGGACTGACCGGAGCAAAGCTGACCGCCTGTGACCTGCGGGGAGCAGCGGCTCTTATTGTAGCCGGACTGGCTGCGAAGGGCGTCACTGAGGTGACCGGCATGTGCTATCTTGACCGGGGATACGAGGAACTTGAAAAAGGATTGAGAGCGCTCGGAGCGGAAATATACCGCGTGAGCGAATAGGGACAGCCTTGCACAGTGTGCACGCTGCCTGTATAATAAAAAGGATGAGGACAGAAAGGGAAAAGAAAATGAGCGAAGAAAAAAAGAAAAAGACCGGCAGTTCAGGCTCCGGAGGCTCCTCCAAGAGCAGTTCGACCGGAAGCAAAGCAGGCAGCAGCTCCTCCAAGAGCGGCTCGACCGGAAGCAAAGCAGGCGGCAGCTCCTCCAAGAGCGGCTCGACCGGAAGCAAAGCAGGCGGCAGCTCCTCCAAGGGCGGCTCGACCGGAAGCAAAGCAGGCGGCAGCTCCTCCAAGGGCAGTTCGACCGGGAACAAAGCAAGCAGCAGTTCCTCCAGGAGCAGCTCTTCCGGTGGAGCAAAAAAGAACACATCAGCCGGTTCAGCAAAAAGCACATCGTCAAAGTCGGGCTCGGCTGCCCGTTCCGGCAGTTCCTCCGGTGCGAAGAAAACTACCGGCAGCCAGAACAGAAGCACATCAGGTGCAAAGAAACGCAGCAACTATAATAATATGCCGCGCAATCCCAAACGTGACGCTCAGGACGAACGCGATCTGCACAATTCGCCCAGCGCCAGACGAATCGCCGAAGAACGCCGCCGCCGCACCTACAACAAGAACCGCCGTCTGTACAACTTCATGTTCTATGCTGCCATCACCGTTGCGGTGATCAGCGTGGTGGTCATCCTGTCGGTGACGGTGCTTTTCAACATAACCGAAATCAACGTTGTCAGAGCAGATAACGTGCCCTATTCCGACGAGCAGATACTGCATGCCTGCGGCGTGGAGCCGGGAGACAATCTTTTTGCCATTGACGCAGAGCAGGTCGCGCTGGAAGTGACCGAGGGTCTGCCGTACATTGAGGTGTGCAGAGTATCCCGCAAGCTGCCGTCCACTCTTGAACTGGACGTGAGGCCGGCGATCATTCTTGGTTCGGTGACAACTACCGAGGGAGCATATGTCATGCTCAGCGCCACCGGAAAGGTCATCGAATATGCCGATGCCTACAACGGAGAGCCCGCTGCCCGCATTAACGGCATGAATGTGGGCTTTGAAGGAATGGGCATGCAAAGCTCGATTGAGGATCCGGCTCAGCTGGATGTTGCCGCCGAGCTTGTTGTGGGCTACAGCCTCTACGGACTGACCCTTGACTCCATCACCTTTGAATCGTCCGGAACGGTCAGCGTGAGCTATGACGAGCGCATCAAAATATATATCGGTGTGCCCACGAATCTTTCGCAGAAGATACAGGTGTCTGCCAGCATGATCGCCGAGGGCAAAATTGCCCGAAACGAGTCGGGCACGCTGGATATGTCCATCGACGAACGGGCGGTTTTTACCCCTGATTACCTTATAAACGCAGAGTAATGCGGTTCTTTGAGAGGCGTTTGCAGAGGTACTATGTCGGCATATACGATATCTGGTATTAATCTGTCGGGCTAATTATGAATAATCACAAAATATTGGAATATTCAAAAAATAGTCATTGCTTTTTACAGAAAAAAGTGTTAAATTTAATAACAAGGGTGTATAGGTGTATCCATTTGACGATACGCGCCCAAGAATACGAGGAAAATGATAACCTGGGAGGAGTCCAAAATGGCATTTGCCTTTGATAATGAGTTTGAAAATGTCGTTCAGATAAAAGTTATAGGCGTAGGCGGAGGCGGCGGCAACGCAGTCAACCGCATGATTCAGATGGGAATCAGCACCGTTGAGTTCATTTCGGTCAACACCGATATTCAGGCTCTGTATCGTTCGCAGGCCACCCATAAGATCCAGATCGGCGACAAGATCACCCGCGGCAAGGGCGCAGGCAGCGACCCCACCAGAGGTCAGCGCGCTGCTGAGGAAAGCCGTGAGGATATCGAGGCCGCACTGCGCGGAACCGATATGGTGTTCATCACCGCCGGTATGGGAGGCGGCACCGGTACAGGTGCTGCTCC
>JAZUOR010000270.1:0-4976 GCA_045604745.1 Acutalibacteraceae bacterium
CACACCTCGCATTGATTGCAGGGGTCGCCGTCCTTGGGATGCAGGCAGTTGACCGCCTTGGCCAGAATCTTGGCGCAGGTGGTCTTGCCGATGCCCCGGGAGCCGGTGAAAAGATAGGCGTGAGCCAGCCGGTCGGACATGATCTGCCGCTTGAGCAGTTCGGTCACCTGTGGCTGACCCCATACGTCGGCAAAACTGGACGGACGGAATTTTCTGTACAGCACACGATACATGACCCGACGCTCCCTCCCGTGCCCAAGGCGCGAAAAAATAGAAAACGGCCTGCACACTGACATACGGACACCAGGCTTGCTGCGCGCACATGGCTGGCCGCTTAATGCTGCTCGGTTCCCCGCCTGACATGATTCACGGGACCATGTCGCACAGGGCCCGATATCCGTATGTCGGTATGCAGGCTCATTCGCTAAAACATTATACACTATAACCGCAAGCATTTCAACTGTTTTTTTTGTCCGAATCCAATGATAATGGCTCCTTCGTTTTGCCCAAAGACCATGGCGTGTGATTTTTTGTCCAGTATATTGACAATTACGATGAGTAAAGGTATAATATGAATAAATTATTAACAAGCAATTAATAATCTGTGACCAAAAAACCGGCTCGTTGGAGGAAGATATTATGAAAAAGCTCATTGCTGTCTGCGGAGCGGCGATATGCGCACTGTTCATGTGTGCCTGTCTGGATGTATGTGCCGGCGTTTTCGGATTCTCTCTGCTTTTCTGCACAGCGGCTTCGGGAAACAAGGAAACGAGCTATACGTATATGTATGATGATGTGGATACGTATGATTCGGATGACTGGGCGCAGGTGCAGATAGATCTGGTGACGGCAGAGCCCGAAAGCATAAGCGAGGAAGGGCACTGGGTCGGATACAGATACATATCTGAGGCTCAGGTAGGCGACAATGAAGCGTTTCTTGAGGATTTCAGGACTCTGATGGGAACCCATCCCTTTGGTCCGCCGATGTATTCCGGGTACGGACGCGCTATACGCTTTGTGTATCCCGACGGCACCAGCGAGGTGATCACGGCATGCGGAAGCGGTCTTTTTTCTGTGGATAATCCCGATCGGCCGATGGGTTATCACTATATGCTCTTTGAAGAGGCTGAATTCAGTGCCTTCTGGGAAAAATGGGCGCAGCAGGAGGCTTCACAGCCTGCGGAGGAAGAGACGGATGCAGTGGGCACTGTGCTGATGGACAGCAGGAATATTCTGATCACTCAGGGAGAATGCGGATACGACGGCTCCGATTATGCTATGGAGCTGAATGTGGACAACAGCTCCGGGAAGGATATCCGCCTTGAGTGCGACCGGGCGACGGTCAACGGCTGGGTTATGGACATGGATTACGAAGCCGGAATAAGCGACGGTCAGTCCCTTACGTTAAGGCTGGAACTCATGGAGTATTATCTGGATCTGTGCGGTATAACCGAAGTGGACGAGGTCGTGCTGCACATCAGTGCGGAGAATGAGGACAGCGGCAAAAACGTGCTGAACGGCAACATCACTCTGTATCCTAACGGGGAAGACGAGGAAGGAGCACTCTATGTCCGTCAGCCGCAGGAGGGCGAGATGACGGTGCAGGAAACCGACGATGTCACCGTCATAGCCGAACAGTATTACCGGGATGTTTACGGCTTTCACGTTCTCCTTTACGTGGGCAACAACTCAGGCGGGACAAAGCATTTCAGCATCAATGAAGTGATAGCTGACGGCTGGAAAGTGAAAGCAGGCACACTCAGTCTGGAAATGCCGTCCGGCAGCCGTGCCCGCAGATGGTTTACGGTTACAGCGGACAGGCTGGCAGAGTGCGGCTTCAGTGAGGCACCGGTGTCCATGAAATTCATCACCTCCGATGGGGAGAGCCAAACGATATACTTCAACGGGCTGACCGCTGAGGATGTCTCAGTGCCGGAGAAGCCCCATGTGGACGGAGAAGCGGTGCTGCTCAACGACCGTAGCGTGAAGCTGGTAATCGACCGATGCGTATCGAGAAAGACCGCCAGCTTTGAATTCAGATGCTGGGTGGAAAACAAAACCGACCGCGAGATAACCGTCATGGTAAAGGGAATGAGAACCGACAAGGGCGACTGCCGATGCTCGGACAGCGTCAGCATAGGGCCGGAGCTGAGGGCGTATTTTACCCTTTATGCCGACGCAAATCAGGTGACACCCACCTCCGAATGGTTCGACATGGACCTTGAGGTCAGGGAGGGCAGCACCACTCTGCTGGAGAAAACGGTCAGGTTCAGCATTGATACTGAAATAAAATACTGATGCTTTCACCGTAATCATATTATAGAGGAAAAAGAGGGAGAACGCGGCAGTCACGTCTGGCTGCCGCGTTCGCTTCTGCGCATATTATAATGTATATAGAGAATTCAGCTCGATCAGAACAAACAAAATGCCCGCTTCAAAAATGAAGCGGGCTCAATCGTCGGAATATTCAGCGGTTACTGATCAGACTGCACGGTTGACCTTGCCGGAACGCAGGCAGCGGGTGCAAGCGTACACACGAGTGGGAGTACCGTTGACAATAGCCTTGACACGTCTTACGTTGGGCTTCCAGGCACGATTGGAACGGCGATGGGAGTGGGATACCTTAATTCCAAAAGTAACACCCTTGCCGCAAATTTCACACTTTGCCATTATACTGTACCTCCTTTTGTATAAGCTTATTTTCGTGCAACAGTCGTATTCTACCACAGCTTGACTGTAAATGCAATAGTTATTTTTATTTCGTCGGGGTAAATGATTGCAATAACCATAGATAAAAGCTATTTTTGTCAATTTTCCCGAATATTGGCGATTTGTAAATTTTATTTTAAATAAATATTGACATCGGAACCATTTCAGTGTATGCTTATACAGCATAGAATGATTGGGGTGAAATAGGGTTTGCAGCACAGAATGGTGCTCGAAGATGTGAACGAACGGTTCCGCGGCATACCCGATGAGGAGCTGGCTGCTCTTGCCGCTCAGGAGCCCCAGGCATTTTCCGAACTGCTCGGCAGATACTATCGTATTATATTATACAAGGTGGCGAATGTCAAGGCGTGCGGCATGGATGCCGACGACCTGATGCAGGAGGCCTCGCTGGGACTCTACAGCGCGGTGCGCGGCTATTCCGACCGCGAAAGTGCTTCCTTCCGCACCTATGCCGGAGTGTGCATAGACAACCGGCTGCGGTCCGCCATCCGTAATTCCGCCCGCGATAAGAATAAACCTCTTTCTCACTACATGGAGCTGTCCGACTACTACAGGCAAGAGGACGCTTTCAGCGCGGCAGACGCAGGAACAGATCCGGAAGCGACGGTATTGATCGACGAAAGTGTTGCGGAGCTCAGGCAGCGACTCAGGGAGCTGCTCTCCGAAAAGGAATATCAGGTTTTTACACAATATCATCTGAACGACTGTTCCTATGAGGACATAGCAAAATGCCTTGGGATGGATGCCAAGGCGGTTGACAACGCACTTCAGCGCGTTCGTCGCAAGCTGAAAAACGCCCTTTCACGGGGCGAATGACCACGGCGAATACGGCCTGCGAAAGCTGCCGTACAGCATATATGCCCTAGTAGCTTAATCAAGAGCATTGCACCGGTTTGTGGCAAAGGTGACGGTTTACCGCCGTCCGTGGGCGAAATCATTATTCCAAAGCGAGGTAAAAACAACATGTACGAAGACAAGACTCTTATTTGCAAAGACTGCGGCGAAGAATTCGTTTTCACCGCTGGTGAGCAGGAGTTCTATGACAGCAAGGGATTCGTAAACGAGCCCCAGCGCTGCAAGGCCTGCCGCGATGCAAGAAAGAACGCCGGTCGTCCCGAGCGTGAGACCTTTATCGCTGTCTGCGCCGAGTGCGGCCAGGAAGCCAAGGTTCCTTTCAAGCCCCGTGAGGATCGTCCCGTCTATTGCAGCGAGTGCTTTGCTAAGAAGAGAGAAGAGCAGTAATAGATAACTGATCTGACAACCGGATGCTCCCCGGAAGAGGTCTTCCGGGGAGCTTTTCCATGCCCGTGCATACACATTCCGGGCATGCTATAATATCAAAGCAAAGGAGATATCATCATGATCGTAACCAAAGACAGCATCATCGGCGAGATCCTTGACGCCGACCGTGCCACCGCTCCCTATTTCATCGCCATGGGTATGCACTGTCTGGGCTGCCCCGCTTCCCGCGGCGAGAGCCTTGAGCAGGCCTGCGCCGTTCACGGTGTCAACTGCGACGAGATGGTAGAGAAGCTCAACAAGCACTTTGCCAAGGGCGAGTAATCATGCACTGAATGAGGAACTGCACCAGCTGCAGCTCCTCATTTTTTGGAGGTAATTATGGAGCAGGTTTTTGACCGTCAGGCGCTGCTTGAACTGCTGGGAGAAGAACTGACAGAGGTGTGGCAGAGCCTGTGCGCGGATATTGAGGCTCAGTACGAGACCGAACGCCTGTGGGGCAAGGGGTTCGGCGACTGGGTGTATGAGTACAAATATCGCCGCGGCGGCAAGACGCTGTGTGCACTGTACGCAAAGAAAAATGCCATCTGTCTGCTGGTAACTTTCGGCAAAGCTGAGCGGGAGAAGTTTGAATCCCGTCGGGAAAGCTTTTCCGGGTACGTTCGAGAGACATACGACAGCACGCAGACGCTGCACGACGGCAAGTGGCTGTGGATCGAACTGCATGACAGCTCAGCCAATGGCGAGCTTTTGGAGCTGCTTCACATAAAACGCCGCCCAAATCGAAAGTAACACCCTTTCAGGGAGAAAATAATTATGAGATCAAGAGAACCTCAGCTCAGTCCGCGCCTTGCCCTGTGCGCTTCATACGTCCGTCAGGGCAATGTGATGGCCGACATCGGTACCGATCACGCATTGCTGCCCATCTGGCTGGTGCGCAAAGGGATAGCCGCGAGTGCCGTCGCGTCGGACGTAAACGAAGGCCCGATTGCCCGTGCAAGGCAAAA
>JAZUOR010000271.1:0-2509 GCA_045604745.1 Acutalibacteraceae bacterium
ACCAACGCGCCAAAAAGGAAGCAAGAATTGAGAGGTATCCTCATCATGAATGTTCCCAACACGCTTTCGGCTCTCCGACTGCTGCTTATTCCCGCATTCTGCGTGGCCTTTCTCTCCGGTCCGGATTATTATTTTCACGCCGGTCTTGCCCTTGCACTGTCGGCTCTTTCCGACCTGCTGGATGGATTCTTTGCCCGAAAGCTCAACCAGATAACCGACCTTGGCAAGCTGCTTGACCCCATCGCCGACAAGCTGACCCTGGGCGCCGTGGTGGTGTGCATGTGGATACGCTTCCACAATGAGTATCCTGTGGTCACCCCTGTGTTCGCCGTACTGGTGGCAAAGGAGATACTCATGGCCATCGGCGGCATCATTGTCATAAGCAGCTGCAAAAAGATGGTCAGCTCCCAGTGGTGGGGAAAAATCGGCACCGCCGTATTCTATGCCTGCATGCTGGGCATTGTTCTCATCAGTATTTTTGACTGGGGCGGACAGTACAAATCCACCCTTATCGTCACACTCATCGTTCTTCCCGCCCTGTTCATGGTCTTCGCTCTTGTGCGCTATTTCGTGCTGGGCTTGAGAATGATAAAGGAAAGCCGTGCCGAACAGCACTCCGTCCTTCCCTGCGACGAGGCTGTCCCTGCGGCTGACATCAAGTAATCCACTTACAAACGAAAGGGCATCCGCTGCGTGCGGATCGCGGTATATCACATAAATGCTTTGCTCACGCTGTAAAAAACGACAAGCTGTAGTATTCATATCGGGCATGTTCGGAGACGGTCAGGCAGAAAATGCCGGGCTGTGTCTTACCTGTGCCCGCGAACTCCATATTCCGCAGGTCGATTCCATAATGAAGCAGTTCGGCCTTACCGACGATAACATTGAAGCCATGGAGGATCAGATTGCCGGCATGACCGCTGACCCCTCCTTTGCAAAACACCTTGGTTTCCTTTCCGGCGATCCTGATGAGCTGTTTGGTGCCGACGAAGATGACTTCGACGACCAGCCGGAGGACGAGGACGAACCCGAAACTCAGATCTTTGCCATAGGCATCCACGACACCGAAAACCTTTCTTCTGCCGACAATACCGAAGAAGAGGGCAGTTCGCTTGTTCCCGCCGAAGATGACGGTGCTGAAAGTGACGAGGACGAGGATGATTCCGGTGAGGACAGCTCCGGCGATTTCAAGCGTCGTCTTTTCTCCCCCTTTGAGCAGCTGTTCGGCAGCAGCTTCCAGCCGGGCGGTGCCGCCTATGCCGATGACGGCGACGGCAAAAAATCCCGCGGTAAGGGGCGCAAGGAAAAGCGCTATAAATACCTTGACACCTACTGCACCAACCTGACCCGCAAGGCAAGGGACGGCAAAATAGACCGCATCATCGGACGCGACCGGGAGATCGAACGCATAGTGCAGATACTCTCCCGCCGCCAGAAGAACAATCCCTGTCTGATAGGCGAGCCGGGTGTCGGCAAGACTGCCATTGCAGAGGGTCTTGCCCTGCGCATCGTTGCAGGATGTGTCCCCCAGCGGCTTGCCGAAAAACAGCTGTTCCTCCTCGACCTGACGGCACTTGTGGCAGGCACCCAGTTCCGCGGACAGTTTGAGAGCCGCATCAAGGGACTCATTGACGAAGTAAAATCCGTAGGCAACGTCATTCTGTTTATCGACGAGGTGCACAACCTTGTTGGCACCGGCGATGCCGAGGGCTCCATGAACGCTGCCAACATTCTCAAGCCCGCCCTCTCCAGAGGCGAGCTGCAGGTCATCGGTGCCACCACCTATACCGAGTACCGCAAGCACATTGAAAAGAACACTGCCCTTGAGCGCCGCTTCCAGCCGGTCAAGGTTGAAGAGCCTTCCGTGGCTGACGCCATAGAAGTGCTGCGCGGCATCAAGGATTATTACGAAGACCACCATGGCGTCACCTTCAGCGACGCTATGATAATCCGCGCGGTCACACTGGCCGAGCGTTACATCAACGACCGTTTCCTGCCCGACAAGGCCATCGACCTGCTGGACGAGGCCTGCGCATGCGCTGCACTGCGCAACAAGGCCAAGGAGGAAACCGTCAAGCTGAACGTCGAGCTGGACAGAGCCAGGAGCCAGCTGGAGCGCATCAACGACAAAAACGATGGCTCTCCCACCGAAAGCGACTTCCAGAAAATGGCTGAACTGCGCACACAGATACTTCGCCTTGAGCAGCGCATTGAAGTGCTCCGTCCCGAAGCCGAAGAATCCGATGTGACCGAGGCCGACCTTGCCCGTGTAATTGAGCTGTGGACCGGCATTCCCGCCAGCCGGGTCGAGGAATCGGAGTTCAAGCGTCTGACCCTCATCGCCGACCGCATGAAGGAAAAGATCAAGGGACAGGACGAGGCTGTCGAGCTGGTGGCTGCCGCCATCCGCCGCAGCCGGGTACAGATCAGCCCCAGACGCCGTCCGGCAAGCTTCATTTTTGTCGGTCCCACCGGCGTGAGCAAGACCGAGCTGGTCAAGGTTCTTGCT
>JAZUOR010000272.1:0-4288 GCA_045604745.1 Acutalibacteraceae bacterium
TGGTCCCGCGAAGCTCAGGCATTCATGGCGGTGATAAGCATTCTTCTCATGCTGCTGTTTCCGGTTTTCATCTTCCACTCCCGCGTAAGCGACCAGTATCGCCGCATGTATGAGTATCAGGAAACCTATCTTGAAGCAGAGCTGGAGCATTTCCGCAGATACCGGGATTCTCAGGCCGAAACCGCCCGTTTCCGCCACGACATACGCAACAATCTCCTCTGCCTTGACGAAATGCTCACCTCAGGCAAAACCTGCGAGGCATCCGATTATCTTCGCAGTCTGCTGCAGGAGGTGCGCAGCCTTTCTCCAAAGTATGTCAGCGGAGACGAGGTGCTCGACTGCATTCTTTCTGCCAAAGCCGCTACCATGGAACAGCACGGAATAGCCTTCACCCTTGACGGGGTAATTGCCGGTGGCCTTGACTGGAAAGCCATTGACGTGTGCGGAGTATTTTCCAACGCTCTGGACAACGCCATTGAAGCCTGCCTCAGGCTTCCCGAAGGCCGAAGAAGCATATCTGTAATGCTCAAAGCCTCGGAGCAATTTCACTTTGTGCGCATAGAGAACACCGCCGAAACCGATGTTGATGTCTCCCGGCTGTTCAGTGATATGGGCGGATACACTACCAAAAGCTCCGGGGGAAATCACGGTATCGGCACCTATAATATGAAACGCATCGTGGAAAAATACGGTGGGCTCATAAAGGCGGCCTGCGCCGACGGCATCTTTTCGCTGGAACTGATAATTAACAAGAGCAGCTCTGCCTGAGTCATGTTTTTGCATTTCGCGACAGATTTCCCTCCGTTTACGACAGAAACTGTCTGCGGCAAAAAATCCGTGCTATAATCAGGCCAGAAAATAACGGAGGAACACATAAATGAAAAAACTTACAGCAGAAGAAAAACTTGAGCGCAGGGCACTGCGCAGGGAGACAAAGAAGGATGGCAACCGTGTGGGCTTCGGGCTGTTCTGGTACTTCCTCATCACTCTTGCCGTTACGGTAGTGTGGATGATTGCAGAAATTGAAATTGCCCTTTCTGCTGCGGGCGCGACCGACTCTGCAGAGGTGGACAGAATTATTGATGAGGTAACCGAGGCAAGCAGTGAATCGGCATCATCAATGATCGCCGGTGTCCTTCTCGGTCTTGGCTTTCTGTTCCTTTTCTTTCGCAAGCAGGGCGCACATCGCCGCCTGTTTCACCGCGAGGAATCCATGTCGCTCAGAAAGTTTGCCGGCGTATCCTGTGTATTCTTTGGCACTCAGCTGATTTTTCAGGGAGTCTATTATCTGATGGAAGCCGGACTCAATCTCATCGGCTACACCGCAGTGGCATCCATGGAAATGGCTACCTCCGACAGCTCCACCCTTTCCATGTTTTTGTACGCCGGAATAATCGGGCCCATTGTGGAAGAGCTGATCTTCCGCGGTCTTGTGTTTCGCACCCTTGAAAAGCACGGTACCAACCTTGCCATTGTCGTTTCCTCCATACTGTTCGGTATAATGCACGGCAATATTCCTCAGGCAGTATTTGCATTCCTGACCGGACTTATCTTCGGCTATGTTGCCTCAAGATATTCCATCGTGTGGTGCATTGTGCTCCATATTCTCAACAATCTGGTGCTGGGCGACCTTTTATCCAAAGCTGTTTCCGGACTGAGTGAGAATCTCCAGTTCCTGATTGGCTACGGCATCATGGGCGCATTCACCGTTCTCGGACTGATCGTCCTCTTCCTCAAAAGAAAGGAAATCTTCACCTTCTTCCGTCAGCACAAAACCGAAAGGCCCCGCATGAGATGGGTCATTACCTGCCCCGGAATTGTTATATTCTTCCTTGTCAACCTTGCCATTGGCATTTTCATGCTGGAGAAAATCTGAGCTGAATCACAGAAACGCCCGTTCCCGCTGCGTCATGCAGCCGGAACGGGCGTTATTGTTTGTGTCATCTGAACCAGACGAATATGCAGAAGAGTATGAACAGCAGCACCACCACGGCATATATACTGCCGACAAGAAGTGACGCCAGCATAACTCCGCCGGTCATGGCACGTCTGCCCTCCGGAGTGAGTTCCTCCGGGATGTCTGCGTGACCGGAACCAGCCGACGGTTCACCGTCATTCTCTGCTTCTGCTTTTTTTGACGGAGCTCTGTACCATGGCATGCCTTCCACGTTCATGTTGGCAATGGTGCGTCCGTCGTCTTCAAATTTTGCCTTGTCCCTTTTCACTGCTCTCACTTTTCGTTATAGAGGTGGCAGGCGACAAAGTGACCGGGTGTCACCTCGCGGAATTCCGGAGCCTCCTTGCTGCATATCTCCATGCACTCCGAGCAGCGGGTGTGGAACTTGCAGCCCTTGGGCGGATTTGCCGGAGAGGGAATGCTGCCTTCAAGGATAACACGATTCATCTTGGCATCCGGATCGGGCACGGGAATTGCCGAGAACAGAGCCTTGGTATAGGGATGCAGGGGATTTCCGTACAGCTCGTCGGTCTCGGCGTACTCAGCCATTGAGCCGAGGTACATGACGCCGACAGTGTCGGAAATATGCTGCACGACCGAAAGATCGTGGGAGATGAACAGATAGGTCAGTCCGAACTCCTTCTGGAGATCCTTGAGCAGATTGATGATCTGCGCCTGAATGGACACGTCCAGAGCCGATACCGGCTCGTCGCACAGGATGAAGTCGGGATTGAGCGCAAGAGCTCTGGCTATGCAGATTCTCTGGCGCTGACCGCCGGAAAACTCGTGGGGATATCTGTCCTTGTGATACTCCTGCAGGCCGCAGGCTTTCATTATGCGGGTGATATAGGCATCCAGCTCCTCCTCAGGAACAATTCCGTGCTCGCGGACTGCCTCGCCGATGATTTCACCGATAGGCAGACGGGGCGACAGGCTGGAATAGGGATCCTGGAATATGATCTGGATCTTGGGACGCATTTTGCGCAGCTCGTCACGGCTAAGCTTGAAAATGTCCACACCGTTGAACAGTACCTCTCCGTCGGTCTTGTCGTGCAGACGGAGAATGGTTCTGCCTATGGTGGACTTTCCGCATCCGGATTCACCAACCAGACCCATGGTGGTGCCTCTCTTTATTGAGAAGGATACACCGTCAACAGCCTTCACGTTGCCAACGGTAAACTTGAAGAATGCGGACTTTATCGGAAAATACTTTTTGAGATTCTTAACGACCAGCAGATCGTCATAAGTGACAGCGCTGTTTTCTGCGGCGGTCTGAGTATTGGTGTTCATTACATTCTCGCTCATATTACAGATCCTCCACATTCACAGACTGGGGATAGCCCACCTCTTCGCCGGTCTCGGCAAAACGGTAGCATGCCACATAATGGGTATCGCTGATCTTGTAGGTGGGCGGATACTTGCCCTTGCAGGCCTCTGTGCAATATTCGCAGCGGTCGCGGAAATAGCAGTAGTTGGGCATATCGACGGGATTGGGCACGCTGCCCGGAATGTTGTACAGCTCGTCCACCTTCTGGCCTACCACCGGCTTGGACTTCATAAGGCCAATGGTGTAGGGATGGGAAGGATTGTGGAAGATATCTCTGCTGAGACCCTTTTCCACAATGCGTCCGGCATACATAACCACAACGTAGTCAGCCATGTCGGCAACAACACCCAGATCGTGGGTAATAAGCATGATGGAACTGCCGATCTTGTCCTTGAGGTTCTTGAGCAGGTCAAGTATCTGTGCCTGAATTGTAACGTCAAGAGCCGTAGTGGGCTCGTCGGCGATGATAAGCTCCGGGTTGCAGGACAGCGCCATTGCTATCATGACACGCTGGCGCATACCGCCGGACAGCTCGTGAGGATACATGTCATACACGCCCTCGCTGTTTGCGATACCGACCGTCTTGAGCATTTCGATGGAGTGCTGCTTGATTTTTTCCTTGCGGTTTTTCTTTTCTTCCTTGGAAAGCTTTTTGCCGGCTTCCTCTTCACCGAAGAGAACCTCGCCGTGCAGCTCCATGACCTCGTCCAGCTGTGCTCCGATCTTGAAGACCGGGTTGAGGCTGGTCATGGGCTCCTGGAATATCATGGCAAGCTTGTTGCCGCGAATGTCCTGCATGGCATCGGAGGGAGTGTTGACGATGTTGTAGGCCTTTCCGTCACCCATGTTGAAGCGGATCTCGCCGCCCACGGTCTGACCCTGAGGACGCTGGAGCAGCTGCATCAGGGAAAGGGAGGTAACGCTCTTTCCGCAGCCCGACTCGCCAACCACGCCCACGGTGGTCTGCTTGGGAATCTCGAAGCTGATGCCGTCAACAGCCTTGA
>JAZUOR010000273.1:0-16521 GCA_045604745.1 Acutalibacteraceae bacterium
AGCTGGAGTGTTGCTCCCTTAAGCTCTGCACCCTCTGCGTCCTGTTTGCAGATTTCAAGGTCTGCTACTACTGTTGTTGTAGTTGTAGTTGTGGTAGTAGTTGTAGTCGAAGTTGTAGTCGTTGTGGTGGTAGTTGTTGAGGTTGTTGTCGCAGCAGTGGCAGTACTTGTGGTGATTGTTATGTTCGGAGCTGCCGTGGTGGTTGTGGTGGCAGTGGTCGTGCTGCCGGGATTGAAATATGCCTCCCGGTCAAGGGTGTTGCCCTTGAAGTGCAGCACAAAGAAACCTCTGGGGCTGTAGCGGCTCAGGCTGAAGCTGCGATCCCAGTCAATGTTGCAGTTCTTCTGCCAGTTGCAGTCGGAAATGATGACGGTGTCCCTGTTGCTGGTAAAGCCGGTTACTATTACGGTGTGCCAGTTACCGAACCGGATAACGTCTCCTATGCAGAGATCTTCAAGAGTATACTTGGTCTCCCAGCGGTTTTTGTCATTAGTGGACGCACCGAACAGATCCTGAGCGACCTTGCGTGCCCAGCCGTCACACTGTCCGTTGCACCACTTGGTGGTAACATGTCCGCCGTTGGAGGGGCAGGGAGTATCTGTCCAGTTGTCAGGCCTTGCCTTGTTGAATGCGCTGGTGTTTTCCTCAAAGCCGTAATGGTTCCAGTATTTTCCGTCCGGAAACTTCGTTCTCAGCTGGTTGAGGCGGTTAAGAATGCTGCTGTGGTCAAGAGTGGCAGGGTCATTCGGCAGCACAACCGTTTCCTTATATTCTTCCGGAGTTTTCAGGTAATCGGAGGACACCCAGCCGGTCTTGCCGCTGTATGTAACCTTTACCCACTGGTCGAATTCACTCTGCAGTGTCACCTTGTAGCCTGCGTACAGCTTTGCTACGGATTCATAGCTTGTTGCCGGTCCGCTGCGCATGTTCAGATATCCGCTGGTGATGGACACTATCAGCTCGTCACCGACTGCCGGCTTTTCCGCTGCGCTGACGGTAAGCACCGGCACGCAGGACAGCACCAGCACAAGGCTGAGCAGCATTGCAATTATCTTTTTCATAATGGATCATCCTTCCTTCCGCAGCCATGTGCGGGTCGTTTCGCGATTTTTCCGAGCTATTGTCCGAGGCACATGAGGAACAGACCGTAGGTCACGTCCCACTGAACCTTTCTGTTGAAGCTGTCGTTGACCGCAACGCTGAATTTGCTTTCCACCATCTCAACGCACAGACCGGGGTTGCCGTACTTCTGGCGGAACCAGTTTTCAAAGCCGCCGCTTATCTCGTACACCGTGGATTCGTCGTTGAGCACGAAGTCACAGCGGGCAGCAAGACGGGCAGCCATGTTTTTTGACCTCTGGGATGTCTCGTTGACCTTGTCCTGATAGAAGATCATGTGCCCCTTGACGTGCATATTGAACATCCACTCAAAATCGTGCGCCTCGCACAGCGCCATGAGCGCCTGAGTCTCCGGCTCGGATGCGGCTGCCGTTCCGGCATAGGAGCGGGCATCGGGTCCGTCGGTATCCACCCCGTCGGCGCCCCACTCAAATGGGAAATTCCGGTTGAGATTGACGCCGTTGGCGTTATTCTTGAAGTCGGAAAGTTCCTCTTCGGTAAGAGGTATGTCAGTATACTCCGGCTGCTCAATACCCATGGCGATATCCATGCCGTCCGGATTCATCAGCGGCACAAAATAGATAGTAAACTCGCTGAGCAGCTTTTCCACGTCGTAGCGCCCCAGCCAGTCGCCTTCGGCGGCAGCCTTGGCGTATTCATCAATGCAGCGCATGGTAAAGTTGACAACAAGGCTTTCCTTGGAGTGGATGCCTGACGCAACAAGCACCTTGCGTTCTCCGGTGCCGAGTGTAAGAAGGGTGATGTCCCTGCCCTGCACACTGGTGCCGATGCTGCTGGTCTTGATCAGTTCCGGATATGTAGCCGCCAGCGCAGCGATGTTGTCGTAAACTATCTGGGAGGTATATGGCTTTGTGTAATCAACAATCTTTGCTGTTACCTTGCATTCGGCGCTCTTGCCGTTGTAGCTGGTGCAGGTGACCGTGGCGGTGCCCCGCTTGAGAACATGCAGCGTGCCGTCTTCATCTACCCGCAGCACTTCCGGATCGGAGGATTTGTAGTAATACTCCTGACACGCCTCCGTATTGTCTGTCACTCCGATAAAAACCGGTCTGCCGCTGTAGACGGTCATCTTTTTGCTGACCGTCACCGATGATGGCTCGTCGGTAACGGTAACCGGCACCGCGCAGGACACTCCGTTATGCGCCCTGGCTGTGATGGTTGCAGTGCCTTTCGCCGCCGCTTTCATCACGCCCGCAGCATCGACAGACACCACCGACGGGTTGTCGCTTGTATATTCTATGACCGAGCTGTATTCAAGGTCGCTCATTGACACGGTAAGCTGCCGTGTCTCTCCGGCACACATGCTGCCCGACGTGACCGTTTCCAGCACTGTGGGCGCCTCCAGCACCGTGACCGAGCATGAGGCGGCCTCAAACCCTCTGGCTGTAACAGTGATTTCGGCAGTTCCCGGAGCTGAGGCAGTAATGCTTCCTGAGGCATCCACCGCTGCCACCGATTCATCCGAACTGGCAAATTCCGGAGAACCGATTCCCTGAGCACCCATCTGCACCGTAAGCGCAGTCTGCTCTCCTACACCCATGGTGGTTTCGGCAAAGCCCAGCACCATCTGGTCTATATTGTACACGCTGACGCTGCACTGCGCCTGCCGTCCCGACTGCGGCTCGGTGACCGTTATGGATGTCTGTCCGGCTGACAGCGCCTTAACCGCTCCGGTTTCGTCCACCGAAGCCACCGACGGTGCCGAGCTGTTCCATTCCAGCACCGGCTCTCCCGCTCCGAATGACACTATCTCCGGAGTGACCGGGAGTTCCTCTCCCACAAACATGCTGGTCGCCTGCTCTTCGAAGCTTATCTGAGCCACATAATAGACCTCTGACTGAACCAGCCTGAATACAACACCGGCTGCCAGCAGAAGCACAATCGCTATTCTTGCAAAGACAGCCAGACCGCTGGGTCTTCTTTTTCTGCTGCCCTCAAAATACTCAGGCGGCACGCGCCTGTCTCCTGCTCTGCCTGCCGGAATGCGGCGGCCGTCAGTATTCCTCTTCGGCATATTATCCTCCCGTTTTGGTTTATCGTGCCGTTTCAGCACAATGCCTCAGTTTAGTATTATATATGTTTTTACGGAAAATTGCAACCGGACATGCGCGCGGTAACTGCTTTGTAACTTCTTTTGCCCTGTGTTCACATTGACAATCTCAGTTCGCAGGCGTAAAATACAGTATAATGAGTTTTTGTGTGCATTTTGCGTGTTTTCATGATTAAAGGAGATCCTGTACGTATGAATAAAACGGTATATATTGCCTTTTCCGCAGATGTCATCCACGGCGGACATCTGAATATTATCGAGCAGAGCGCAAAGCTGGGTGACGTCATTGTGGGCGTACTGTCCGACGAAGCCGTTGCCACCTACAAGCGCATGCCCATGCTGGATTATGAGACCCGTGCACGGCTTTTTGCCAACCTCAGGGGAGTTGCCCGCGTGGTGCGTCAGGACACCCTTTCCTATGCAGACAATCTGCGGGAGCTCAGACCGGACTATGTTGTCCACGGTGACGACTGGGTCAGCGGTGTGCAGCTGAACGTACGGCAGGAGGTCATTGACATCCTCGCCGAATACGGCGGTCAGCTTGTCGAGGTGCCTTATACGGTCGGTGTTTCTGCCACAGAGATCGAGCGGCGTCTGGCATCCCTTGACCGTACACCGGATATCCGCAGAGGCAAGCTGCGCCGTATGCTGAAGCTCAAGCCGTGGGTGCGGGTCATGGAGGCCTCCAACGGTCTTTCCGGCCTGATTGTGGAAAATACCCGCATTGAAGACGGAACCGCAGTGAAGGAATTCGACGCCATGTGGGTCAGCAGCCTGTGCGACTCCACCTTCAAGGGAAAGCCGGATATTGAGCTGGTGGATCTTACCAGCCGCATCAACACCATCAACGAAATCATGGAGGTCACCTCCAAGCCTATCATTCTTGACGGCGACACCGGCGGAAAGATCGAGCATTTCGTCTACACAGTCAAGACGCTCGAACGTCTGGGCGTGTCTGCCATTATCGTCGAGGACAAGACCGGTCTGAAGCAGAACTCCCTCTTCGGCACCGACGCAAAGCAGGTGCTGGACGATCCTCATGAGTTTGCCCGCAAGATACGCGCCGGTAAGCAGGCTCAGACCACACGCGACTTCATGATATTTGCCCGCCTCGAAAGTCTCATTGCCGGAATGGGCATTGACGACGCCATGGAACGCGCACGCATTTATCTTTCCGAAGGAAGCGCCGACGGCATCATGATACACAGCCGCCATAAGGACGGCTCGGAGATAATCGAATTCATGAAGGCCTTCCGTGCCGAATTTCCCGACATTCCTGTCATCTTTGTGCCCACCTCCTATAACCACTTTACCGAAGAGGAGCTGCACGATATCGGCGGCAGCATAATAATCTATGCAAACCACCTGCTGCGCAGCGCCTACCCCGCCATGGTCAACACCGCAAGAAAGATTCTTGAATGCGGACGAAGCAAGGAAGTGGACGATGTCTGCCTGTCCATCAAGGAAGTACTCCGGCTGATTCCGACCGAGAATTGAACGGACACAGACTGCTTACTGAAAATCAAACAACAAATAAAATATAAGTAATTCAAGGGGTAACCCCACATGATCGACACCAGAAATTTTTACGATTCTCTCGTTGAAAGAGGACTTGACTTTTTCACCGGCGTGCCTGATTCCCTGCTGAAGAACCTGTGCGCCTGCATCACTGAAAACAGCCCCGCCGAGCGCAACATCATAGCTGCCAACGAAGGCAGCTCGGCTGCCATGGCTCTGGGCTATCACCTTTCCACCGGGAAGTACGGTGTGGTTTATATGCAGAACAGCGGCGAGGGAAACATTGTCAACCCTCTCATGTCACTTGCCGATGAAGACGTCTATTCCGTGCCCATGCTGCTCATTATCGGCTGGCGCGGAGAGCCCGGAACCAAGGACGAACCTCAGCACAAAAAGCAGGGCAAGGTCACGCTCCCTTTGCTCGAAACCATGGGCGTACAATACGAAGTTCTGAGCGACGACTGGAGCGCACAGCTTGATCGTGCCGAGCACTACATGCGCAACGAGAGCAAGCCCTACGCCCTTGTTGTGCGCAAGGGTGCTTTCTCGGATTATTCCATGTCCAAGATCAGAAGCAGCCTTCCCCTGACCCGCGAGCAGGCTCTGTCTGTTGTGCTTGACAGGCTGACCGACGATGATTTCATCGTTTCCACCACCGGCAAGACCAGCCGTGAGGTCTTCGAGCTCAGAGAAACCCGCGGCGAAGGGCACGCAAACGACTTTCTCACGGTCGGCGGCATGGGACACACCGCCTCCATCGCCTTTGGTGCTGCGCTGGGCACCCGCAGCAATGTGTGGTGCATCGACGGTGACGGCTCCTTCCTGATGCATATGGGAAGCTTTGCCGTCATCGCTCAGAATGCGCCCGACAACTTCAAATACATTCTCAACAACAACGGTGCTCACGAATCGGTCGGCGGACAGCCCACCGTCGGCATGGCTATCGACATTCCCGCCATCCTGCGCGCTGCAGGCTTTGAGTCTGTCACGGAGGCAGAAACCGCCGAAGAGATTGCCGCAGGAATGGACGCTCTGCGTGCAAAGGGCAAGGCCGCTCTCATTCTGCGCACCCGACAGGGTTCGAGAGATGACCTTGGACGTCCCACCACCACTCCGCAGCAGAACAAGCAGGATATGATGGTAAAATTTTCCGAAAAGCGCAGGTAAATCCCACCACCGGAGGATATCATTTTTATGAAAGCTGTAATATTCAATTCGGGACTCGGCAAGCGCATGGGAAAGTACACCGAATGCGGTCACAAATCCATGGTGCGCATAAACAGCGGCGAGAGCATTTTTGAACGTCAGCTGCGGCTGCTCAGCCTGTGCGGCATCACCGAATTCGTGGTGACTGTCGGCCCCTTCAAAGAGCAGCTGATGGACGCCGCAAAAGCACCTCATCTTTCCCACTGCAGCTTCACCTTTGTGGAAAACCCGGTGTATGACAGCACCAACTATATCTACTCCATGTATCTCGCCCGTGAGCATATGGACGACGATGTCCTCTTGCTCCACGGTGACCTTGTGTTTGACCGCGCGCTTCCTGAGGCCGTGCTTGCCTGCAAGGATACCGACTGCGCCGCCGTCAACCGGTCAAAGTCTCTGCCGGAAAAGGATTTCAAGGCCCGCATAAAGAACGGCTGCGTGCAGGAGGTCTCGATAAAGATCTTTGACGAGGACTGCTTTGCCTTCCAGCCCATGTACAAGCTGAGCAGAGCCACCGTCGGTGCATGGCTCGCAAAGGTGTGCGAATTTGTGGAGCGCGGTGAAACCGGTGTATATGCCGAAAACGCCATGAACGAAATCTTCCCGACCCTGAACGTAAAAGAATTTTCCTGTGAGGATTACTATATTGACGAGATCGACTGTCCTGAGGATCTTGAGCGCGTGTCTGCCGAGATCCGTCCCTTTGATTTCCGGGAACAGCCGGTGTATCGCGGCTCCTCTCTGGCGGCCATAACGGACATTATTGCTCAGCATCACGCAGAAAAGCCGCTCGTCGTGTGTGACGCCGCCTTTGAACATCTTTCCGTTGCCGGAGAGCTGAAGGACACTCTGAAAAACGCTGTTTACTTCTCCGATTTTACCCCAAATCCACGTTATGAGGATGTGGTTCGCGGCGTTGAGCTGATGCGCGCGAAGCAATGCGACATCATCATTGCCGTAGGCGGCGGCAGCGCCATTGACACTGCCAAGGTCATCAAGCTGTTCTCGGCTGATGAGCCTGCTGACAATTATCTTGCCTGCGCACACCGGTTCAGCCCGGTGCCGCTTGCCGCTGTACCCACTACCGCCGGCACCGGCAGCGAATCCACCCGCTTTGCGGTGATATATTATAACGGTGTGAAGCAGTCGGTAACCCACGACAGCATTCTGCCCGACTACGCCGTACTGGACTGCTCCCTGCTTGCAACTCTGCCCCTCGGTCAGAAAAAAGCCACTTTGCTGGACGCTCTCTGCCAGGCCATTGAGTCCATGTGGTCGGTCAATGCCAACGCTGACAGCACCGAGCTTGCCATGAACGCCATCTGTCTCATCGACGCAAATTATGCCGAGTATCTTGATGGCGACGAAAAGGCTGCGGCAAAAATCTCCGAGGCCGCAAACCTCGCCGGCAGAGCAATAAATATCACCCAGACCACTGCCGCTCATGCAATGAGCTACAAGATAACCTCCCTTTTCGGTATTCCGCACGGCGCTGCTGTCGCTCTGTGTCTGCCGGAGGTGTGGAAGTTCATTGCCAACCACACCAGCCGCTGCGGCGACCGGCGCGGAAAGCCCCATCTTGACGCCGTACTGATTGCGCTTGAGCTGTATCTCGGCGGTCTTGAGGGCTTCATGGAGATTTATGACTCTCTTGATATGCCTGCTCCTCCCGCCTGTTCAGACGAACAGCTGGAGCTCATGACTGCGTCGGTGAACCCTGAAAGGCTGGGCAACAACCCGGTCACTCCCGACGCCGATGAGCTGCGGGAAATGTACAAAGCAATTTTCACCTCCGGAGGACAGAATGGCTGAGTTAAGCAAGGAAAAAGCTCTTGAACAGATACGGGAGCTGCAGCAGATCGAAATGGGTATGCTGCTGGATATTTCCCGTGTATGCAGGGAGCATAACATACGCTTCTGCATGGCAGAGGGCTCGCTGATCGGTGCAGTACGTCATCACGGATTCATCCCATGGGACGATGACGTCGACCTTGCCATGCCCCGCGAGGATTATGAACGTTTTCTCGCTGTCGCACCTTCCGCTCTTGGCGAGCGCTATGAGGTGCAGCACAGCACCACTGTCAAAAACTACTGGTCGCCCTTTATCAAGGTCCGCCTGCTGACCGAGGACCCGAAGTTTCAGCAGCTGCACATCGCCCACCTTACCAGAAACAACGGCCCCCTTATTGACATCTTTCCGCTGGACAGCGTTCCGGAGGCCGACAGCCGTGCCCAGCGCATCAACAGCCAGAAAATCCGCTTCTTCCGCGGCATGATAACCCGCAAGCTCGGCTGCGTAAAGGGACGTTCTCCCGCCGACCGCGCGGTAACTCTGCTCGGACATCTGTTTTCCGTTGAGGGCATCCACCGCCGGCTGGAAAAGCTGCACACAAAATATAATTCCCCGGACAACGGCTACCTTGTCAACTGGGCAAGCTATTATCCCGTATGGAAAGAAACTTTTCCGAAGGAAACCTTTGACGAAATGGTGTTTCTCCCCTTTGAGGAACACCAAATGCCCGTACCCTCCGGATACGATGCCGTACTGACCACCATTTACGGCGATTACATGACCCCTCCGCCTGAGGACAAGCAGGTCATCAAGCATCACTTCGGCGCGGAAGGCAGCGATTGAGGTCTGCATTTTGAAGATAGTAAAAATATTATTCCTGTGGATTATGCGTGCCGCACTGACCGTCTGGTACGCCCTTGTGCGGCTTTTTGTACGCAGGGAAGATGCGGTCGCCTTCATCAGCAGGGAGGCTGATGCTCCAACGGTAGAGCTCCGGCTGATTTCGGCCGAGCTGACCGCCCGCCGACCGGATGTGCGGCAGATTTTCTGCTGCAAGCGTGCCGCCAAAGCTGAAATCGGATTGGGTTATATCCGCGAGCTTCATGCTCAGATAAAAGCTCTTGCCTCTGCAAAAGTGGCTGTGGTGGACACCTACTGCATCCCGGTCAGTATGCTCCGTCACCCGGAAAATCTGACCGTAATACAGATCTGGCATGCCCTGACCATCATAAAGCAGTTTGGCTGGCAGACCGTCGGCAAGCCTGAGGGCACCGACCCCGTCGTTGCAAAGGCCATGAGGATGCACGCCGGCTACGACGCAGTCATTTCCGGCAGCGAGAGTATGCGCCGCGTGCTGGCTCAGACCATGAACCAGCCCATTGAACGCATCCATCCGCTGGGCCTTCCCCTTTCGGACAAGCTCCTTGCCACTGACAGAGAGGACGTGCGCCGCCGATTTATTGCTGCCCATCCTGAATCCGACGGCAAGACGATCATTTCCTATGTCCCCACCATGCGACGCAACTCGGCAGTGCCCTGTGAGGAGCTTATCAATGTGGTTGACCCGGAGCGGGAGTGTCTGTTCATAAGCCTTCATCCGGTGGATCTGAACACCGTTGTACCACCGCATCCCGGAGTTATTACTGACAGTGATTTTTCCTCTCAGGACGCGGTTTTCTTTGCCGATATCGTGGTCACCGACTATAGCGGCACCGCCGCAGAAGCAGCGCTTGCCGGACGACCTCTGCTTTTCTATGTGCCGGACATCGACAGCTATCGTGCCGACTGCGGCCTGAATGTCGATCCTGAGGAGCATTACCCGGAGCTTGCTTTCCGAGGCGCAGCGCAGCTTATGGATGTTATCCGGCACAGAGGTTTTGATGCGGCCGCCTCCGAAAAACTGCGTAAGTCCCTTGTCGGCAGCTGCGACGGCCACAGCACCGAACGCATTGCCGACATGATAATTGATGCCCTTGAGGGCAAAAAACCAGAACCATACAAAGGATAAACACCAATGAGCAGGAAATTATCTATTATCGTACCTGTTTACAATACCGAAGCTTATCTTCGTCAGTGTCTGGAAACACTGGTTGCCCAGACCGCCGAAGACTATGAGGTCATAGTGGTCAACGACGGCTCTCCGGATAATTCTCAGGCCATCATAGACGAATTTGCCGCCGGTCATCCGGATATCATCCGCTCCTTTGTCAAGGAAAACGGCGGCCTGAGCGACGCACGCAACTTCGGTCTTGAAAAGGCAGAGGGCGAATACATTGCCTTTGTGGACAGCGATGATTACGTTTCTCCCGACATGTACCGCCACATGCTCACCCACGCGGAAGAAAAGAACGCCGACGTGGTGACCTGCATGTTCATGTCGGTGCTGGAGGACGGACGGTTTGATTACCGCGAGCCGCCTGTGGCCGCCATCTCCGGCTGCAGCATAGCCGAACGCCCGGAACAGCTCCTGCTGGTCAAATCTCTGGCCTGCAACAAGATCTTCCGCCGCTCGCTTTTTGACCAGTCGGGCATACGATTTCCTGTTGGCCAGTATTTTGAGGATTCTGCCGTCATATACAACCTGCTCTCCTACGCAAACCGGGTGGAATATCTCACCGTTCCCTATTACTTCTACCGCAGGGAACGTCCGGGAGCCATTACCTCCCAGAACAGTGCAAAGGTGTTTGACATCTTTAAGTCATGCGACAGCTTCCGCACTTTCTACGAACAATTTGAAAACTACAGAACCGATTACTATGAGATAATCGCCGAGCTTGCCTTCGGGCATATATCCGCCCGCTTTGCCTCCCTTGTGGGCGCAGAGGATAAACGTACCGCCCGCCGGTATCTGCGGCATTCTCACCGTTATCTCAACACCCACTTCCCCGGCTGGAAGAAGATAATCCGGAAGCGCACCGCTCCCGGCCTTGAGCACAAGCTCACCAAAGCCGCAAAGAGCAGCCGGCTTCTCATCGGCCTTGCGGTCAGCCTGCCTTTTATCTCTGCCGGAACCCTGCGTTCCATCAAGAGCAGCATCAAAGCCCGCCGAGCCGAGGCCCGTGTTAAAAAGGCAAAGAAAAACGCACCTCAGGCCGCTGCCGCTTTGCAGATTGCAGGCTATGACCTCATCGCCAAAGCCAGAGAGGCGGCCGACAAGGCCGGTGTGAAGCTTTTTGCCGACTTCGGCACACTGCTTGGTTTTATCCGTGACAACGGCTTCATGAGCCACGACCTCGACCTGGACATGGGTGTCATCCTTGGAGATGTACCATACAACACCTTTCATGAGACACTCAAGGCTCACGGCTTCAAGCTGTGGAGACGGTATTTTATGGGTGCCCGCGTAGTGGAGGAATCCTACCATTATGTACTTAACGGCAACCGTATCAAGTGTGATTTCAACTACTACGTCAGCACCCCGGAATATTCCCGCACGTGGCTCTTCTACCGTAAGCCGGATATTGTCTACGGACGCAACACCCGTAACATTGTCGAGATGAATTATTCCCCTATAGCCGGTACCAGGATCATCGAGGTCAACGGCCATCCCGTACCCGTTCCCTCCGATCCTGAGCTGCTGCTCAGGGAAAAATACGGTGAAGGCTGGACATCCAAGGACACCGGCTGGATATACTGGAAATCTCCCGCCGCCACTCCTCTGGACGAAATCGGCTACTACACCACACGTCACTGACTGATATTACGACTTTTCAGCCGCTTTAAGGAGCTAATCTGATGGCTAAAAAATCCCGCGTGGCAAACACCGCGCTGAACACCTCCGCGGGCATTCTGGCAAAGATCATAAATATCTTTTCCGGGTTCATCATGCGCACGGTGTTCATTCATACCATCGGCATTGCCTATACCGGTGTGTCCAGCCTGTTTACGGATATTCTCACTATGCTGTCCTTTTCCGAGCTGGGCATCTCCACCGCCATGACCTATGCGCTGTACAAGCCGGTTGCACAGGGCGATCACCGGCACACGGCGATGATAATGACCTTTTACAAAAAGGCCTACCGCATCGTCGCTTCCGCAGTGCTTGTTCTCGGACTGAGCCTTGTGCCCTTTCTGCATATTCTCGTCCCCGCCGACAAGATAGACCAGTCCAACCCCGTCGTCCGCGACCAGATTCTTGGACAGCTGACTCTGATATACATTCTGTACGTCATCAACTCAGCTGTTTCCTACCTGTTCATCTACAAATCAGCCATTCTGACCGCCCATCAGGAGCAAAGATACGCCTCACGGGTGCAGATGATCATATCCCTGTGCCGAGTGGCTATTGAATGCACTATTCTGTTTGTATTCAGCAAATACAGCTTCTGTTTTATCCTCTATCTGATTGCCGGAATCATCCTCACCCGCACGGAAAATGTTATAATTTCACGCACCGCTGACCGGCTGCACCCGCAGATTGCCGAATGCGGAGACGAAGAGCTGCCGGAGGAGGAGCGCAAAAAGATATTCAAGGACATCCGGGCGCTGATGCTGTATAAATTCAGCAGCACCATCAACTCCAGTATCGACTCGGTCATCATTTCCGCCATGTTCGGCAGCATCTGGGTGGCTTACGTTTCCAACTATCGCCTTGTGACCACCAAGCTTTCCTCTCTGATAAACCAGTTTTACAACTCGGTCACCCCCAGCGTAGGCAACCTTGCGACCGAATCGGACGAAAACAAGCAGTACACCACGTTCCGCACGCTGCTGTTTACTTCATTCTGGCTGCTGTGTTTCTGTTCCACCTCACTGGTGGTCCTGCTCAATCCCTTTGTGGATATCTGGATAGGCAGTCAGTACGTCAAATCACAGACACTGGTGGTGGTGCTGGTCGCCTCCACTTATCTGAGCATATTCATCAATCCTGTCACTGCATTCCGCACCTCCAACGGTCTTTTTGTGGAGGGGCGCTTCCGCCCGGTTGCCATGCTGGTCATAAATGTCATCCTGTCCGTTCTGATGGCTCACTGGCTGGGCAGCTACGGTGCGGAATGGGGTATCGTTGGCGTAAAGCTGGCCACAGTCATTGCCAGTCTGCTTACTCTGCAATGGTTTGACCCGTGGCTTGTGTACAGGCATGTTTTCAAGCGCCCGTTCCGGGATTACCTGAAAACCTTTGCTCTCTATACCCTGATTACCGCCGGCTGTGCCGCCGTGACTTACGGACTGGGAAGCCTGCTGCCCGATTTCAACCGCTATCTGCGCTTTGCTCTGCTGTGCGCATTATGCCTTGTGGTTCCAAACGGAGCGGTGATTCTGCTGTTCCGCAGAACCACGGAGTTCAAGGCCTTTGTCACCATCATAGGCCGTTTCGCAGGCAGGCTGAAAAAGAAGCTCTGCCGCGGCACTCGCTGAAAACACTGAAAAATCCTTCGCGAAGCCCCGAACCGAGGCGACGCGAAGGATTTTTTGCTGCGTATATTGCAATAAGTATTGGGAGCTGAATCTATCTGTCAGCTGTTAAGCTCCTTTTCAACGGTGAGTGCGACAAAATCGCCATCATACATATCTCCCACCGGTTCCAGCGCCAGCGGTCTTGTAAAGCCCGCACGGTAAAAGAATCTCAGGGCGTCACGCTCGTCCAGTCCGACCCTTGCACGAAGCGCACCATAGCCGGAGTCGTGAAAATATCTGCTCAGAGCCTTCAGCGCCCTTGTGCCGCTTCCGGTTCCGCGGGCAGCAGGAGCAATATACATGAACAGAAGCTCAACAAAGCTCTTTGCCGGGAAATCACGGTAGAGAGTTATATACCCTACCGTCACTGTGCCCACCGAAAGAGCCAGATGCTCAAGATTCTCCGGCTTGGCGGAATTGATCGCCGAGCCCTGTCCGGGCCGCAGCCCTCTGCGCGCAATCACCGCTCCCTGTCCGGCAAAGCCGCCGAAATCAGAGGAGGCCAGTCCGTATATGTCCTCCAGCTCTGAAGAAAAGCTGCCCTCAATGGGCGTGAGCACCAGCTCACCGTCGCTGCTGATAATCATTCTGCACCTCTTATATCATTCTGACCGCTTACCACGGATTCAGTCCATTGTCCACACAATACTGCCAGTTTTTCTGATGTTCGGACAGCGTCACCGCATAATACACCTTTTTGTTGATGTCCGTGTAGAAAAAGAACGCATCAACGTGGTGGTCGGGATTGATGGACGCCTCGATGGCCTCATAGCTGGGACAGCAGATGGGGCCCTTGGGCAATCCCTTGACGTTGAAGGTGTTGTAATCGCTGACAAAGCCCTCCGGGACCTCGTCCACATTGAACACATAGGGATAGAACTTGGTGGCATCCGACTGGAAAAAGCCGCCGGTAGCCGAGCCGTTGACCGTTCCGCCGGGATATTTTATACGGTTCCAGAACACTGCTGCCACACCGTCCATTTCGTCGGGCACGCTGATTTCGCGTTCAACTATGGACGCCATTATCACAATGTCATCCAGATCGGTTTCGGTGCCGTAGAACTCTCCGGTCTGCAAGGCCGCCTGACGCAGGTCATCTCCTATTTTTGCATCAAAGTTGTTGAGGAAACGGCGAATGACTGAATCGGCACTCTCTCCCACATAGAAGTCATATGTATCCGGGAACATGTATCCCTCAAGATGGTACTCCCGCTCGTCCAGCTTATCAAGTGAAGGCAGGAAATCATATTCTGCGGAAAAGTCGGTGGTGTTCATCACATCGTAGAAATCCGATGCCGAGCAGACCCCGTTATCTTCCAGACGCTGGCCCATCTGGCGGATGTTGTAGCCCTCAGGGAAGGTCACGCGTACGGTGGCAATCTCCGGCTCCTGCTCAACCACAGGCTCCTGTTCGATGATCTGGCTATCCTGCTCCGCACCGGCACAGCTGCCGCACCGGCTGCACATGCTGCACGATATGTAGAAGACTGCGATAATTGCAACAATGGCACAAAGCAGGACTATCAGCTTAAGGATTCGTCCGTCGTCGTCCATGCCGCCTCTGCGCGGACGCTGCTGAGGACTGTGATAGCCGTTCATATTCTGCTGACGGCTGTAATTCTGCTGTCCGCTGTACCAGCCGCCGTTATTGTTGTTGTTCATCTGGACTCCTCTGTCCGGCGGGATGCGAAAAGCCTTGGAAGCCAGACGCAATCCTTTGCCTGTATTTCGACGTTATTATACCTGTTTTGCCCCTTTCCGTCAACTGTCCATGATTCGGTTTATCAGTTGAAATAGGAGGCAAAGCATGCTATAATGCAATCAAAGATATAATAGGGGGATTATGTGTATGTCTGTCATTGCACCATCACTGCTCGCCGCCGACTTTCTGCGTCTTGACCGGGAGGCCGAACGCTTCGCTGCCTGCGGTGCCGGTATACTGCATCTTGATGTAATGGACGGTCAGTTTGTACCCAACATGACCTTTGGCTGGCCGTTGGTGCGTTCTTTGCGCCCTTTGCTGCCCGGTGTCAAATTTGACGTGCACCTCATGGTGCGCAACCCGCTGGCTATGATCGACCCGTTCTGCGACGCGGGAGCTGATATGATAACCGTTCACGCCGAGTGCAGCGATCCCATCAGCGAGTGTATCAACGCAATTGAACGCCGCGGAGTGACTCCGGGACTGTCCATCAAGCCCGGTACTCCTCCCTCTGCCGCCTACCCCTGGCTTACCCGCGTGGGTCTGGTGCTGGTCATGACCGTTGAGCCGGGCTTCGGCGGTCAGTCGCTCATGCAGCATTGCGTGGAAAAACTGCCTCAGGTGCGTGCCGATGCCAACCGTGCCGGCAACAAGGACCTGCTTATCTCAGTGGATGGCGGAGTAAATCAGAAAAACTGCGCCGCTGTGGCTGCGGCCGGTGCCAACATACTGGTCGCCGGCAGCGCGGTGTTCGGACAGGAGGACATGACCTCCGCATTCCAGTCTCTTTCCCGTCTGGTGGAAAAATACTGACCGGTCATTCCGTTGCACGCAAACAGAATTCGCTCAGTATCCTGCGCTGCCGTCCATCCGGTCTTTCACAAGGCATAAGCACCAGTGTGTCACCCCTTCTCTCCAGCCGGCCCGCCGGTACTCCTCCGGCAAGGTAAGCTGAAATAACATCGTCACCGGAGGCAAAGTAATATTCCTGCTCAGGCATTCTGGAGATCAGCAGTGCACAGCCGCCCCTGGTGGTCTGCACACAGTCCACCTGTACCCGCTCGCCCTCTTCCCGCAGTCCCATGCGTGTAACCATGGAAAGCAGGTCGCGCAGCATGGCCTTTGTAGGCGGATCACTCAGACTCATTGCCGAAAAGGACACTCCGTAGCCATCCAGTTCGGCAGCCTCCATCGTGACCAGTACACGCTCGCTTTTCTGCCCGCCGATTAACTCTATCGTCATTGTTTTCAACCCCCTGATATATTCACTTCGGCAGTTCCTGTTGCATCTGCCGTTACAGAACAAAGATACGCCCACTCAATCCTTCTGTTCAAGAGGTATGTTATGCCATTGAAGCTAAATCCTGCCGACGGTGTGCGGTTTGCCCAGTATAAGACGCAGTCCTTTTCACGTCCACTGTTCCGTCTGCGCTCCCCGGAAACCGTGACGGTTCCCCTGTTTGCCTTTGGAGCCGGTTCCATGCTGCCCATCCCGCGGGTAGGCGAAAGCGTGGCCAGAAATTCCATGCTGGCTCGCACCCGCAACAGCCAGAGCTGGGTAGTTTCACCTGTATCCGGCAAGCTGCTGCGCATTGAGCGCAAGGAGCATCCCATGATGGGCAACGTGCTGTGCGCAGTTATAGCCGTGCGAGACAGTCTGCCTGCACTGGACGTCAAGGGCCACAACCCCTCCTCCATGACCCCTATGGGCATAGT
>JAZUOR010000274.1:0-10945 GCA_045604745.1 Acutalibacteraceae bacterium
GCGTCCCGGCGATCCGGTCTTTCCCAGCGGCAGCCGCATGTCGGTAGTGCTGGGCCCCGGACTGCTGGACAATATATTCGACGGCATCGAGCGTCCGCTCAAGGAGATCGAAGCCCGGAGCGGTGCTTTCATCGAGCGCGGCGCAGATATCTTTCCGCTGGACGAAGGCAGAAAGTGGTCGGTTGCACCCACGGTCAGAGTGGGTGACAGGGTCACCGGCGGAATGATTTACGCTACCTGTCCGGAAACCTCAGCCATCGAGCACCGTTGTCTGGTGCCGCCCGATGTGAGCGGTACAGTGGAGTGGGTGGTCTCAAAGGGTGAATACAAGGTCAATGCCTGTATCGCACGGGTGAAAACCGATGCCGGTGAAACGGTCAGACTGACACTGTGTCAGCGCTGGCCCATCCGTCAGCCCCGTCCGGTGGGTGAGAGAAAGTATGCCAACATTCCGCTCATCACCGGTCAGCGCGTCATAGACACCCTGTTTCCCATACCCAAGGGAGGTACAGCTGCGATACCCGGAGGCTTCGGCACCGGCAAGACCATGACCCAGCATCAGCTGGCAAAGTGGTGTGATGCGGACATCATAGTCTACGTGGGCTGCGGGGAGCGCGGCAACGAAATGTGTCAGGTTCTGGAGGAATTCTCCAGTCTGATCGACCCCAAGACCAATCGCCCCATGACCGACCGCACGGTGCTCATAGCCAACACATCCAACATGCCCGTTGCTGCCCGCGAGGCTTCCATTTATACCGGCATAACCATAGCCGAGTATTACCGCGACATGGGCTACCACGTTGCCATTATGGCCGACTCCACCTCCCGCTGGGCAGAGGCTCTGCGCGAGATAAGCGGTCGTCTGGAGGAAATGCCTGCCGAAGAGGGCTTCCCGGCATATCTGCCCTCAAGACTTTCCGAATTCTACGAGCGCGCCGGTCTGGTAAAATCGCTTTCGGGCAACGACGGTTCGGTAACCATTATCGGTGCCGTGTCTCCGCAGGGCTCAGACTTTTCCGAGCCGGTCACCCAGAACACCAAGCGGTTTACCCGCTGCTTCTGGGCGCTGGATAAATCGCTGGCCTATGCCCGTCATTATCCTGCCATCAACTGGCTCAATTCCTACAGCGAGTATATGGGCGATCTGGAAAACTGGTACAATGAGCACGCCGGCAAGGACTTTGTGTCTCTCAGGGCGCAGCTCTCCTCGCTGCTTCAGGAGGAAGCGCGGCTGATGGAGATAGTCAAGCTCATCGGTGCCGATGTTCTGCCCGACGACCAGAAGCTGGTCATCGAAACGGCAAAGGTCATCCGCGTGGGATTCCTTCAGCAGAATGCCTTCCACAAGGACGATACCTATGTGCCCATGGAAAAGCAGCTGGGAATGCTGAGAGCCATCATGAATATGCACCAGCGCTCGGCCGCAGCAGTGGCAAGAGGCATACCCCTTTCAAGAATTTACGCCACCGGTCTTTTTGACCGGCTGACAAGAATGAAGTATGACATACCCAATGACCGGCTGGATATGCTGGACGAGATAATAAAGGATACAGATATGATCATGGCCGGGATGACGGCCTGATCGGGATTAATAAAGAGGAACGATATAAAATCATGAACAATAATGAATATCTTGAGCGATTGCTCAAAAGCGTGAAAGACTCCTTTGTCTGTGACGAAAGGGAGTCCGGTGAGGTATTACCTCAGAACGAAGAAACCGCGGAAAGCATCCGGGCGGAGAGTGTTGACTCCGCCGTTCCGGAGGAGGATTACGCTTCCATTGAGCGGGTGTTTGAAAAACTGTCCCGCAAAATAGAGGCGCAGAAAACAGCGGAAGAAAAACGGAAAAACGGTATGCTGGAGGAAATAGCCGAATGGATACCGCTTGGATGGTTCTTTCTGGAGCTGGCAAAGCCTGTGAAGGAGCCTGCCGTAAAATCCGGTTCGCTGAAGAGAAGAATGCTGCCGACGGCAGGAGCGCTGCTTCTGAGCGTCTGTATTCTGTGCGCGGTGGCGTTTTACATACTGCGTGCCGACAGTCTGCGGGCGATGATGTCTGTGGAGCAGCTGGAGGTCTGTGCCAACGCATACAGTATGGAGTACGACGGCAGCTACGGGTTCAACGATTTTCTCCGTCAGGGCGGCGCATCCAGCGACGAAGAGCTTATGGAATTCCTTTCCGGACAGTTTTCCGGCGGACTGATTGAGATGCCTCAGCTGACGCAGACCGATGCGCAATGCCTTGACGGCATGCTGACTGCCAGAGACTCGCTCAGCCTCAGAGGCGTGCTGACCGGTCACAGCTTCCATAATTCAAAGGAGCTCATGACCATGGTCGTTACCACATGGTCAACCAAGGGCATGGAAACGGTGTCGGTAGCCAATCTCAACTGGCTGGGCTACACACCGTATTCACCTCCGGACATATTCAACCGTTACGCTGCGCTGGCGGCACTGTATCTCCCTATGAGCGGAATGAATAACTGCGGCCTTGCGGTGGCAGCACTGGAGGTTTCCGATGCTCCTGCACCGGTCAGGGATACAGAGCGTCCCGACCTTACGGTGACCACAGCGGTGCGCTTGCTGCTGGACAAGGCAGACTATGTCGATGAGGCGGTTGCGCTTCTTGAAAAATTCGATATTTTTCCGTCCTGCGGCAGAGATTATCATCTTGCCATCAGTGACAGCGAAGGCAGTTCGGTCGTGGTGGAATGGGTGGACGGCGCAATGGTTGTCACCCGGAGTCCCTGCGCAGCCAACGGCTTTCCGTCTGCATCGGAAAAGACAGATGAGCGTCTGCTGAGCCTTTACAGAGCACATTTCAAGTACGGCGGAGACATGACTGCCAGTCAGGTCATGGATGCCATGCAGCGCGTATCTCCCGATGGTGACGGATGGATAGCAATTTACGACATCGGAAACTATTCTGCAAGCTTTTGCTTTGACGGAGACTACGAAAAACAGCTTGCAGTCAGCATGAGACATTAGAATTCTTCAGGTGCCGCGCAGGTATCTGCATACAATCAACCTCAACACGAAACGAGGAAACAGGCATGATCTACGAATATATAGGTGTCAAGGAAATCAACGGCTCACTCATTGTGCTTGACAATGTGGAGGCTCCTTCCTACGAAGAGGTGGTGGAGATTCGTCTGGAGGGCGGCGGAGTACGCCACGGACGTATTGTCGCCATCGAAGGCAGCCGTGCCGTCATACAGGTTTTTGAGGGCACATCGGGAATTTCTCTGGCCAACACCCGTACCCGCCTGCTGGGCAAGCCGATGGAGCTGCCTCTTTCCGGCGAGCTCCTGGGCCGCGTGTTCAGCGGCAGCGGCGCACCTATTGACGGTCTGGGCGGAGTGTATGCCGAAAGCTCCGGCAACATCAACGGCACACCTATCAATCCTGTGTCGAGAATATATCCCAGAAACTACATCTGCACCGGCATTTCATCCATCGACTCACTCATTACGCTTATCCGAGGCCAGAAGCTGCCGATATTCAGCGGTTCGGGCATGAAGCACAACGAGCTTGCGGTGCAGATAGTCAATCAGGCTCAGATTTCCGGCGACGATGCTGACAACTTTGCCGTGGTGTTTGCAGCCATGGGTGTCAAGCAGGATGTTGCGGATTATTTCCGTCGCTCCTTTGAGCAGTCGGGAGTGCTTTCGCGTGTGGTAATGTTCCTCAACCTTGCAAATGATCCTATTATTGAGAGAATACTTACTCCGCGCTGCGCTCTGACTGCCGCAGAATATCTTGCTTTTGAGAAGAACATGCACATTCTGGTCATCATGACCGATATGACCTCATATGCCGAGGCCTGCCGTGAATTCTCCTCCTCCAAGGGAGAAATACCGGCGCGAAAGGGTTATCCGGGATACCTGTATTCCGATTTTGCGTCTCTCTATGAGCGGGCCGGCATGATCAAGGGCAGTACCGGCTCGGTTACCCAGATACCGATTCTCACCATGCCCAACGATGACATTACCCATCCGGTGCCCGACCTGACCGGCTACATCACTGAGGGACAGATCGTGCTTGACCGCGCTCTTGACAGCTCCGGTCTTTATCCGCCGGTGTCCGTGCTGCCGTCCCTGTCCCGACTGATGAAGGACGGAATAGGTGAGGGCTATACCCGCGCCGACCATTCCTCTGTGGCAAACCAGCTTTTTGCCAGCTATGCCAAAGTGCAGGATGCCCGTTCGCTGGCATCGGTCATCGGTGAAGAGGAGCTTTCGGATAACGATAAGCGTTTGCTGGAGTTCGGACGCGCCTTTGAAAGAGAATTTCTCACGCAGGGACAGCATGAAGCCAGAACCATTGAGCAAAGTCTTAATCTTGGCTGGAAGCTGCTGTCCACACTCCCGCGTGAGGAACTTGACCGCGTGGACAGCGAGACTCTGGAGAAATATTACAACCCGGCTCAGTAAGTGCCGGATAAAAAAGGCAAACGGAGGTGAACAGCCATGCCCGCAGTACCGACAAAAGGCAATCTTATAGCCGCAAAAAAGTCGCTGGATCTATCCCGCGTGGGCTATGAGCTGCTTGACCGCAAGAGGAATATTCTTATCCGCGAAATGATGTCTTATATCGATGCCGCATCTCAGCTGCAAAGCAAGGTGGACGAGACTTATGCCGCGGCTTATACCGCTCTTATGCGCACCAACACCACCATGGGCTACTGTGCAGATCTTGCCTCCACTCTTCCGGTGGACGACAGCCTGTCCATCAGTTTCCATTCGGTAATGGGTGTGGAGCTGCCCACGGTCACGTTGGGTGAGCAGTCTGCGCGTATGCCCTTCGGTCTGTATTCCTCCAATTCCATGCTGGATGAAGCTTACCTGAGATTCATGGAGGTAAAGCAGCTGACTGTGCGCCTGTCCGAGGTGGAAAACTGCGTGTACCGTCTGGCAGACGCGATTAAGAAAACCCAGAAGCGAGCAAACGCCTTGAAAAACATCCTCATTCCCAGATTTGAGGAGGAGGTGCGGTTCATCACCGATGCCCTTGACGAAAAGGAACGTGAGGAATTTGCACGCCTTAAGGTGATCAAGAATATGAGCAGTTGATGACCAAATAGTTCACGTGTATTCGTAAAAATTCACACATATGCGCTTTGATTCATAGAAATGCACAACCGAAATCCCCTGCATGGAGCCAAACAAGCCATGCAGGGGATGATTGATTTTCAGCGATGCTTATACAGTTTTTTATTATTGTTCAGTCTCAGAACCGCCCGAAAGAAGGCTGCTCTGAGCTTCCGGCACAGATGCAGCGGTTCTGTTCATAATCCTCTTGTGCCGGAGGATCGCGGCAATGAGCTTCGCTCTGTCAGCTCCAAGGGAGAGAGCAAGATCATAACACCGCCGGCTTTCCGCTGTTTTGCCCATTCTCAGAGAAGCAAGGCAGAGAGTAATGACCGGAGAGGGCAGACAGCCGTTTAGTTCATGAGCTCTGAGGGCGGCATCCGCAGCTTCCTCAAACCGTTCACAGCGCAGCAGAGCATGGGCGAGGTTGCCGTGGGCGTAGGGGTTCATGCTGTTGCAGGAGATGGCTTTTTCGGCGGCCTCAACTGCCTCTTCAGGTTTTCCGGAGTCAGTAAGCATTACACAGAGATTGGACAGTATATTATCCTGATTAGGCTTGTAGGCAAGAGAGTTGCGATAAAACCGGGCAGCTTTTGCCGGGTCATTGAGCCGGGCGTGGTTAAGACCCATGAAAGCGTATACCGCTGCGTAGTCGGAATCCCTTTTGCATCTCAGCTCAAGCCGCTCAAGCAGCCGGAGAGATCGGCTGTATCTGCTGCTGTGATACAGCTCAGCGGCGTTCAGAAGACGGCGGTGGTCAGTTCGCTGCCCTTTTGAAGTAAAGGCAAGACCGATAATCTTTGAGTATCTTGCCTGACAGATCTCCGGAAGCATCCGGTCGCGGGAGACATAGACTATGCCGCATACAGCTGCAGCCAGCGCGAGCAGAGGGACAAGACCGTCGCTGAGAAACGGCTTCCGTTCAATCAGGACGGCAGCAAACGCAATCAGAGCAAGCGCGCCAAGTGCTCCGAACAGTATTATCCAGCCTTTTGCGGTTCGTCTCAATCCGGGATCGCTCCTTTCGCTATGGTATATCTGCATATTAGCACGAAGCACTACGGCTTGCAACGAAAAAAAGAATAATGGCGCTGCAATGGGGCAAAACCCGCAGCGCCATTATTATCCAAATGCCGACCGGAAGAAACATAAGCCGGCACTCCACAAACACAATGCAAAGAAAATACTCTCAAATTGTATATTTCTATTATAATATCCTGATGGAAAAAATAAAATACGCTTGTAATTATATACACTTTTATGTAATAATTAGCAAAGAGATAATACCTTTGCAGATAAAATACATTTACGGATTTACGGACGGATAACATCATGGATAAAACGACGCTCGTTACCTGCCTTGCGCACTGCACGGATGTGCTTGTGTTTACATGGTTTTCATCGTCGATGCTCATGCGCAAAAAGAATAAGCTGCTGCTTCCCGCAGGCATAATAACACTCTGCGCCATACCGGTCATCCTGAACCATTTCTTCACAAAGGGGATTATATTCCCTGTGGTCGTGGTCGGGTTCTACGCATTTCTCGAACTGGTTTTTGACGGGACATTCAAGGAGAAAATACTGGTCTATTGTCTTGGATATGTGACCATCAATCTTGCGCAGACCCTGTGCGGAAGTGCTTTTGGTCTGATGGGGCTTACATATGATGATAAGATAGTCATCTTCTGGGTTTCCACGGTGCTTTTTGAGTTTGCGCTGCTCTATCTGGTGTCCCGCACATGGAAATCAATCAAGCTGGTGATGAGCAGTCGTAGGTCAATGGCGTTTTTTCTGCTGCCTGTCAGCCAGCTGCTTATGATGCTGGTGTTTGTTTATCATTTCGGAATGGCACAGGACAGGATCAGCATAGATCTTTCCAGAAGTCATGGGGTTACGCTGGTGTTCGGTTTTGTTTTTCTGCTGAGCCTGATAGCTGACGGGCTGTTTCTGGACAGCATGAATAAAGTGGCACAGAGCATTGAGGAGAGGGAACGGCTCCAGACCCTTGAAATGGAAAGCAGGCTGACATACGAGTACATCAAGAACATGGAGAGCGACATCAACGAGATGAGCCGCTACCGTCACGACCTTGTAAATACCCTTACTGCGGCACAGCTGGCAATAGAAAGCGACGCAGAACACGGCAGAAAGGATGCTGTCCAGCTGGTCAGCCAGATGGCAGATGAGGTCAGGAGCGTTACCGGCAAGCGCTATTGCAGGTGCAACATCGTAAACTGTATTCTTTCTCTGGAAGAAAAGAGAATGACTGCCAACGGCATCCGCTGTGAGCTTCGGGCTGAGGTTCCGGAGGTGCTGGGAGTGGGAGAGCTTGACCTGTGCCGGGTGCTGACCAATCTGTTTGACAACGCCGAGCAGAACTGCATGGGGATAGAAGAAAGAGACAAGCGGTTTGTGGACTCAAACATGCGTGTGCAGGACGGATACCTGTACATTACGGTAAGTAATTCCTTTGAGGGTGAATTCAGCACCGAGACCAAAAAGAAGGACAAAAAGCACCACGGACTGGGACTGAAGATAATCGGCCAGATCGCGGAGCGCAACAACGGCGAATTGCTGATTTCTCAGGAGCATGACCGTGTGTCGGTGACAGTGACCATGGAGTGGAAAGATAAATAACGCGGAAGTGGAGGTGTCATTTCGGTGAAGATAGCGGTTTGTGATGACGACAGAAGTATACTTGACCTTTTTCGTGACATGCTGAGCCGGAGCGAGCATCGCAGCAGCATTGAGCCGCGATATTTTTCGGGAGCGGACGAGCTGCTTGAAGCCTGCAGGAAAGAAAGCTTTGACCTGATATTTTCCGACATAATGCTGGGCAGGGATAACGGCATAAAAACGGCTGCGCAGGTGTGTGCCGCAAATCCTGAAACGAGGGTGGTGTTCATAACCTCCCATGTGCCGGAATTTGCCGAGGAAATTTTCTCCGGAATGCGCCCCTACGGCTATATCGGAAAGCCGGTCAGCCGGACAAAGGTGGAAAAATACATCACCCGTGTGCAGTCCGAAGCAGAACAGGCCCTGCGGTATATTACCGTGAAGCTTCATGGTGTGGAATGCCGTCTGATGATGGATAGTATTCGGTACATCGAGTCGGAAAAAAGGCAGGTGCACATACACTGTGCAGGGCGCACCATAAGTCTGTACGACAAGCTGGACAACATGGAAGCGCAGACCGACAGCCGTTTCGTGCGCTGTCACCAGAGTTTTCTGGTCAATCTTGATTACGTGGTAAGGCTTGAGGGCAGCACCTTTTCAGTGGACAAAGGCGGAACAGGAGAGCCTGAACGTCAGATCAACATAAGCCGCAATCGCCTTGAAAAGACGCGGAGAGCGTATTTTGAGCACAAGGGAAGAAATATCCTGTGATATGCACTGCTGAAAAATAGTTGTGTGCCATTAAAGAAAAATATTCCATTTATCTCGCTTATATGTTATAGTAATGATGAATACGGGTGCAGTTCGGTTTGCCCCTGCAAGGGAGGTATACTCTTGAAGAAGACAAACAGAGCGGAAGAAGGAATCGAGCAGATAAGCAAAAGCACTAAGAGAGTCCGATCCGCCACAAATGCGCTTTCCATATGTGCCGCGCTGATCGCGCTGTTCGCGGTAGCGGCAACAGTGTCCGGTCTGTGCAACAACAAAACGGTGATGTATGCAGTTATAGGAGTGATGGCTGCAGCTATTGTTATCTGTACTGTTTCGCTTTCCGGCGCAGTCCGCAAGCTTATAAAAAATGAGGAACGCTCACGGGATGCCATCAGGCAGCGTATCCGCGGTCTTGCCGCCGGTGATGCCGAGGCCGCCTATGAGGATGCCTACGATTATGAACCGGTGGACGGGCAGACATGCGAGGCGCTGAAGGCTGCTCTCGAAGAGCTCAACACACAGAAGACACGAGGTGACTCTCTGGGTGCACAGCTGTCCGGCACATCGGATGACAGAGACGAGTATCAGTTCCGCATGCTGGGCGCGCAGATGGTGCCCGGAATGATCGAACGTGCCATTCTGAAGATCGGCCGGGTTGCAGAACAGCGCAAGATCAACGACATTGCCGCGTTCTCAAGAAACCTGTGCGACCTGATGAACAGTTCTCTTTCAGCGTCCAAAAAGCCTACCTCGCTGGCAAGTGAACTCGGACTTATCCGCACATATCTCGATCTGGACGATGCCATTACCGGACGTCGTACCGAGTATCGTATGTCGGTAATGTGCAGCATCGTGGGCTACAAGCTTGTGCCCCATCTTATTCTTCCGGTGGTCGAAAATCTGCTGGAGCACTCCGAGCGCAGCAAGACCTCGCAGTATGAGCTGGCAATTGAGATCAACTCCGACCCGGAAAACGTGACTGTCAATATCCGTGACAACGGCAGAGGAATTGATGTTGACACCATGGAACGCATCGAGCGCTGCCTTGAGAGCAACACAATTGATACAGACGATGATCCCCTGTCTCTGCCCAGCATCAACCGCCGCATCGTACTTTGCTACGGCGAGAATTACGGTCTGCAGGTGTCCAGCTCCAAGATGGGCACAAATGTAAAAATTACCCTGCCGCCCAAACCTGATCCCTTCTACGAAGAAAAGTAACAGAAAATGCACACCGCCGTTCCGGACAAATGCCGGGACGGCGGTTTTATTTGTCTCTCCTGCGGCATATCAATGGGCTGTAAACAATACGGAGGGATTACAGCTATGAAAAAGATTGCGATAATGCTGTTATGTGCAATGACGGTAATCATTTCGGTCAAGCCGGTGCCGGTATCGGCAGGCTACTGGCAGCAGCTTGAAGAGGAGCATGCTGTGGCGGTGTCGGCGCAGACGGATAATACCCTCAGTCTTGACTGCAAGGCTGCGATATTGATGGAACCGCTGACCGGCAGAGTGCTGTATGAGCACAACGCTGACCAGCGGCTGCCCGAAGCGTCAATTACCAAGGTAATGACTGTGCTGCTGGTACTGGAGGCTCTGGATTCGGGTCGCATTGGATGGGACGATATGGTGACCTGCAGCTCGCACGCGGCATCCATGGGCGGTTCACAGATATGGCTGGAGGAAGGAGAGCAGATGAGTGTACACGATCTGCTCAAGGCTACCATGGTAAGCTCGGCAAATGACGCGTCGGTAGTGCTGGCAGAGCATGTGGCGGGCAGCCACGAAAGCTTTGTGGCGCTGATGAATCAGCGGGCAGAGGAGCTTGCTCTGGACGGAACTGCATACAGAAACTGTACCGGTCTGGACGCAGACGGGCATCTGACCACGGCGCGTGATATTGCGACTGTGTCAGCAGAGCTGATGCGCCATCAGGAGGTGTTCGAATTCTCCACGATCTGGATGGATTCCCTGCGTCAGGGCGAGCTGGAAATGACCAACACCAACAAGCTTCTGCGCACCTACGACGGAATCACCGGACTCAAGACCGGCACCACCTCTCAGGCGGGCTGTTGCGTTGCGGCTACCGCAGAGAGGGACGGAATGCCTCTCATTGCCGTGATTATGGGAGCACCGAACAGCAAGACCCGTTTCAGTGCTGCGGCAAGGCTGCTTGACTACGGCTATGCCAACTATTCTCTGCTGGATCTTTCGTCCATTCCGGTAGATACTCCTGATGTCGCTGTGGTCAGAGGAATGGTCGGGGAGCTGCCGACAGAGGTGTCGTTGTCCGGTTGGGCTCTGATACCCAAAGGACGCGGAGGAGATGTGCAGGTGGAGGTGGCAGTTTCTCCCGATGTGTGTGCACCGGTGGAGATAGGACAGACGGTAGGGGCGGTTACGCTGACGCTGGACGGCGGAGAAGTGGGGAAATACAGCATCCTGACCACCGAGAGCACCGAAGC
>JAZUOR010000275.1:0-8471 GCA_045604745.1 Acutalibacteraceae bacterium
AAGCGGTCTTAGGAAGACAACAAAAGCAAGCAACTCCTTGGCTCACAGAACGACATGGCTACGATCCGACTTAGGTCTGCATCGCCGACGATTTCGAGGCTGCTTGGGAAGATTACATGACCGTCTACAACGAGAAGGTTGATGTCGAAGCTTTCCTGGCTGACATTCAGGCTGAGGTCGACAGAAGAATCGAAGTTGCTGCCGGTAACTAATTAAAATTCAGTACTGCTGAAAAACTCATAAAAAGCTAATTTGAGGCAAGGGCGGCTGTGTGTATTGAACGCCAGCCGCCCTTGCTGCGCGAAAGGATGTGCAGCGCAATGTCGGAAACCAAGACAACAGCCGTCGCTAAGGCGGAAAAGCGCAGCGGCCGGAGTCTGAAGAAAGCGCGGCGCGAGGAAGAGGTCAAGGTTAAGCTTACATGGCGAGAGGTAAAAAAACAGCGTGAGCTGATTCTTATTACCATACCCTTTATCATCTACGGCCTCGTTTTCTATTATTTTCCGCTGTTTGGCTGGATTATGGCTTTCCAGAACTACAAGCCCGCAAAGGGCCTGCTTGGTTCTGAGTGGGTGGGATTAAAGCATTTTGAAAAGCTGTTTGGCGACGAGGTGTTCCTCGGCGTCATCAGAAATACTCTTGTAATGGGCGTCATCAATCTGGTGCTCAGCTTTGTCTTTGCAATTGGATTTGCATTGTTGCTCAATGAAGTGCGTCTCAAGGCTCCCAAGAAATTTGTACAGACAGTTTCTTACCTGCCGCACTTCCTCTCATGGATCATCGTCACCGGTATCGTTCGCGATATGCTCTCCATGGACAGCGGTATCATCAATGAGCTGCTGGTCAATTTCGGTGTTCTTGAGCGACCCATGAACTTCTTTGCCGAAAAAGATCTCTTCTGGTGGATCGTCGGCTTTGCAAATGTCTGGAAAGAAACCGGTTGGAACAGTATCATTTACCTCGCGGCTATCACCTCTATCAATCCGGAGCTGTATGAGGCTGCCGGACTTGATGGTGCAGGCCGTCTGCGCAAGATGTGGCACGTTACATTGCCAGGTATCAAGTCCACTATCTTCATCCTCCTCCTCATCAATATAGGTAATGTTCTGAACGTCGGCTTCGAGGTCCAGTATCTGCTGGGTAACGACCTTATCAGAAGTGTGTCAGAAACCATTGATATCTATGTCCTCAAGTGGGGCATCAGCCAGGCCAACTTCTCCATCGGTACCGCTGCCGGTATCTTCAAGAGCGTGGTAAGTGTGGTCCTGATCTTCATCGCCAACAGTGTGGCCAAGGCCACCGGCGAGGAACGACTGTTCTAAGAAAGGAGGATGCAAGATGGATCTTAACAACGAAAACAATGTCATTCAGGAAGTCGCTGAAGCTGCAGCGGAAGAAGTAACCGAAACTGCCGAAGCTGCCTCTGAGAGCGTAGCTGAAACTGTGACCGAGGCGGCAGAAGAGTTCGTTGAGGAGGAAGAGGACATTCACCTCATCATCATCGACGACGAGCTGGATCGTGTTGACGATAGCGACGATTCCGCAGAGGATGAGTCCAGATACGAAGTAAAGCCTCCTCAGAACACCGGCAAAAAGAAAAGAAACAAAAGAAAAGCATCGTGGCAGGATGTTGTGTTCACAATCTGCAACACCATTATTCTCACGATTGCTACGGTCATTACCATCTATCCCATTCTGAACACTCTTGCAATCTCCTTCAATGATGGTATCGACGCTCTGCGCGGCGGTATCCATCTCGTACCCCGTGTGTTCACACTCAAGAACTACGACACGGTGCTCAGCATGCAGAATCTTCTCACCGGCGCACAGAACTCCGTTCTGCGTACCCTTATCGGAACTATTCTGCAGCTGTTTACCACAGCTATGCTGGCCTATGTTCTGAGCGTTAAGGACTTCCTTTTCTCCAAGGGTGTCTCTTTCTTCTACGTACTGACCATGTACCTTGGAGCCGGTCTGATCCCCACCTTCCTGTGGTATCGTGACCTTGGTCTCACCAACAGCTTCTGGGTATATGTCATCCCCGGCATGGTCAGCGCCTTCAACCTGCTGGTTCTCAGAACCTTCATGAAGGATCTGCCCGAAAGCCTGCGCGAGTCTGCTCAGCTGGACGGCGCAAATCACCTCACTATCTTCTTCAAAATTTACCTGCCGCTGTGCAAGCCGGTTCTTGCAACCGTCGCTCTGTTTGTGGCCGTGTATCAGTGGAGCTCCTGGTTTGACAACATGATCTATAACCGCACTAATTCCGACCTGACTACCCTGCAGTACGAGCTGATGAAGCTCCTCTCCTCGGTTTCCAGTCAGACCTCCTCCGGAAATGCTTATTCGTCAAACACCAGCCAGGGCATGCAGATCACTCCCACCTCCATCCGCGCAGCTGCTACCATGGTCACCTCGTTCCCCATCGTCGTTCTGTATCCCTTCCTGCAGCGTTATTTCGTTACAGGTCTGACCATCGGCGGCGTCAAGGAATAAGGGCTGTCTGTGTGATAGCCGGTTGACCGTTACAGGATTTTCTATTTGTCTTTTTCATTATTTTCTTCTTCGGCAAAAGGCCGGTGCGCATGCTCGCACCGGCCGATTGTCTTTATTTGCTGCTGACAGGAGGAGCAGACATGAACAAGAACAGCTTTGCCTTAATGCCGCCGAGAGGCTGGAACAGCTACGATTATTATGACACCACAGTCACCGAAGCGCAGGTCAGAGCCAACGCCGACTACATGGCAGAGCATCTGCTGCGGTACGGTTATGAATACATCGTTGTAGATATCCAGTGGTATGCATGGGATACCGCGTCGCAGAGAGACAAATTTCAGTATATACCATTTGGCCGCTGCGAAATGGATGAATACGGACGATATCTGCCCTGCCCGCAGCGCTTTCCTTCATCGGTAAACGGTGCAGGCTTCAAACCGCTGGCTGATTATGTGCACAGCAAAGGGCTGAAATTCGGCATCCACATTATGCGCGGCATTCCAAGAGAGGCAGCGCATCGGCACCTGCGTGTAAAAGGGACAGGTGTTACTGCTGACGTGATAGCCGATCCGGCATCCATCTGCGACTGGAACCCGGACATGTACGGCGTGCGTGACTGTCCGGAAGGGCAGCAGTATTACGACTCGCTTCTTGAACTCTACAGCAGCTGGGGAGTGGACTTCATCAAGTGCGATGACATCTGCAACACCCATGCCTACAAGGAGCGTCCTTATATGGGACGCCATGAGGTGGAAATGCTCCACCGCGCCATAGAAAAATGCGGACGCCCTGTGGTGCTCAGTCTGTCACCGGGACCGGCACTGACCGAACAGGCTGCTCACTACTGCACCTACGCCAACATGTGGCGCATTACCGATGATTTCTGGGACAGCTGGGACCGCCTGCACAATATGTTTGACTATTGCGAAAAATGGCAGTATGTCATCTCGGAAGGCTGCTGGCCGGACTGCGATATGCTGCCGGTGGGCAGAATAGGCAAGGGCTTCGGCGAGGAACGGACCACCCGTTTATCCTTTGAAGAGCAGCGCACCATGCTTACTCTGTGGTGCCTTTTCCGCTCACCGCTTATGATCGGAGCCGATCTTCCTCAGCTGGATAAAGATACTCTTGCTCTGCTGACTCATGAGGGCTTGCTTTCTCTTCAGAGCAGCGGAATGCGTCCTCGTCAGGCCAGCAGGAACAGAGAGCACGCCGTCTGGATTACTGACTCACAGCAAGAGCAAAGGCTGGCAGTTGCCGTGTTCAATTTTGAGAATGTTCCTGCTGTCATTGAGACTGATGCGGCACAGTGGAACACGGTCAGCCGCCTTTCGGCAAAGGAGTGCTACGGCGAGCTGCCGCTGCTCTCCGGCGACGGTCGGGCGACAATGACCGGTGGACGGTGCAGGGTGACCGTGCCGGCTCATGGCGCGGTGGTCTTTGAGGTGCCGGCAGAATAACGCAACAGATATACGGGACGACTGCATTGCGCAGCCGTCCCGTTTTGCGGTAAATAACCGTTAAGCTTAAATTCAGAGCCGTTGGTCAGTCCGGAATACCACATCCTGGCTGATGATGCATCACCGTCAGACACAAGAATATCAAGACCCACGTTTCGCCGACATAGGTGTCCGACCGTCCTGCGCCACCTCGCCGCGGCTGACCCGCTCCGGAATGAGCGAAAAGTCCGATGGGATGGAAAAGGACGCCAGCAGCCTCAGCAGCACCACGCCCCACAGGTTATAGGAAATGAATGCGGGCATACTGCGCAGAACCAACCGCACAAGGTATATGACCAATATGGCAAAGCGAGCCTCAATGACACCCAGCTTCATCGTACTAATTATGATAACCTCCTTTGTTCTATGGCTTGTAGATCCGGAGTCGGTCTACAATGTGCAGAGCGACTGGTTAAGAGGAGAAAACCGCGACGGTTAATAATCTATAAACAATGGTGGCGGCTATTGATTTAGCATGCCGTAGTGTAATATAATCAAATGTAATGTGCTGATAACATGAGACTATACGGTTTTTGAAATAACAACGGCAACAAGGAGGATGAATTAACATGAAAAAGATTTTTGCCGTGCTGCTTGCCGTGCTGACAGCCGCATGCTCGCTCTGTGCCTGCGGTGATGACGGACACCTTGTTTATGTGGAATCGGTGGAGGCAATAACCGGAACGGGTTATACCGGTATGAGCAACCGCTATTCGGGTGTCGTTGTGTCCGGCAGTACCAGTCTGGTCTATCGCGATCTTGACAAGAAAATAGAAGAACTGCGCGTCGAGGTCGGCGACCGTGTTGAAGCGGGCGACCTGCTGTTTTCCTACGACCTCAAGGCGGTCCAGCTTTCGGTCAAAAAGCTGGAGCTGGAGATCGAACAGCTTGAAAACAGCCTCAAGCTGCTTGCAGATAACATAAAGGACTGTAAAAAGCTGGTGTCTTCAAACACCGGAGCAAAAAAGCTTGAGTACGAAGTCCAGCTGCAGAGCTATCAGATAGAAGAAAAGGAAAACACCCTTGAACTCAGCGGCAAAAAGGCTGATCTGGAGGAAGCCAAGGGAATGCTCGTTTATGCCCATGTGACATCCAGGATCGACGGTGTGGTGCAGTCAATCAACGAGGAAAACGCCGGACAGACCGACGAAAACGGCGATGTTATTCCCTACATAACCGTTATCGAGACCGGTGCCTTCCGCGTAGAGGGTGTCGCCAGTGAACTGGATGTCAACAGCATCTTTGAGGGCGGCCCGGTGATCGTCCGTTCCCGTGTGGATGACACCACATGGAACGGAACAGTGGAATACATCGAATGGGACAATCCCCAGCAAGAGCAGCAGAACCAGATGTATTACACCGACACTGAGAACGCAGCCAGCAGATATCCCTTCCACGTCGTTCTTGACAGCACCGACGGACTTATTCTTGGCCAGCACGTATACATTGAGCCTGCCACCATGGAAAACGCCGGTATGCAGCTCCCTGATTACTATATTCTGGACGCTGACGTCGAGGGCGGCGCATATGTCTGGGCGGCAAACAGCCGTGACCGTGTGGAGAAGCGAACAGTAGAGCTGGGCGCATATAACGAACTGACCATGTGCTATGAAATTATCAGCGGTCTTGAGCCGGATGATTACATTGCCTTCCCCGACGGTGTTGTTGAGGAGGGAATGAAGGTCACCTACAGCTATGAGGATATGATGACAGAGGATACCAGCTGGTCGGATGTGGCCAGCGACGGCGACATGTTCTTCGGTGAGGACATCATATCCGGCGGCGATATTTTCTTTGAGGATAATGTGGTTTTTGATGAAACGGAGGCACTGGGATGATTGTTGAGCTCAGGGATATATGCAAAAGCTATACCCGCGGCAAGGAGCCTGTGCCGGTGCTCTTCAACATCGACATGCAGGTGGAAAAGGGCGACTACATTGCCATCATGGGGCCGTCAGGCTCCGGAAAGACCACGCTGATGAATCTCATCGGCTTTCTTGACACGCCCACGTCGGGCAGCTATATTCTCGACGGCTCCGACCGTTCCGGCGGCTCGGACGACGAGCTTGCAGCCATCCGCAACAGATACATTGGCTTTGTCTTTCAGAATTTCTATCTGCTGCCCAAGCTGGACGCTCTTGATAATGTTGCCCTGCCGCTGATGTACGCCGATGTTCCGCTCAAGGAGCGCCGCGAACGTGCAAAGGAGGCCCTTGAAAAGGTGGGGCTGGGTGAGCGCATTCACTTCTTCCCCAATCAGCTCTCCGGCGGACAGTGTCAGCGCGTGGCAATTGCACGCGCCATCGTTGGCAATCCATCCCTGCTGCTTGCCGACGAGCCGACCGGTGCCCTTGATACCGCGTCCGGACGGCAGGTAATGGAGATATTCCGTGACCTTAACAGAGCCGGTGTGACGGTGATAATAATAACCCATGAGCAGTCGGTTGCCGACTGTGCTGAACGCATCTACCGCATCCTTGACGGCCGCATTGTGTCGGTGGAAAAGGGACTGGGCGTGCTGCCTGAGGAGCCTGCGCTTCCGGCTTATGTTTCGCCTGCTCTCCCGGCAGCGGAAGAAGCGGAACCGGCGGCTCTGCCGGTTCCTGACGAGGACGGCCTTGTATATGAGCCGCTGACCGGAGAACCGGAGAACGGCGATGAGGATGTGCAGGAGGACCAAAGTGAAGAGGAGGCGGCAGAGGATGAAGAATAACCGGCTTAAAAGAATAGCCTGTGCTCTGCTGGCTCTGGTCACCCTGTCCGGAACACTGCTCCTTTCCGGCTGCGGAAAGGGCGTGAACACATACAGTGTGCAGGAGCTGGCATATGTTGACAGCTGGCTTGATTCCTCCGAGAGCTACGGCGAGGTAAAGGCGGTCAACATGCAGAACGTCTACGCCTCGGATTACATGGATGTCAAGGAGATTTTTGTCAAAGAGGGACAGCAGGTAAAAAAAGGGGACAAGCTGCTTTCCTACGACACCTCCCTTTCCGACATTGAACTGGAAAAAAAGGAGCTTGAGGTCATGAGCCTTGAGCTGGAGATCGAACAGGCCAAAAAGGAGCTGGCAGAAATCAACTCCTACAAGCCCATGGTCGTTACCGTTATCAAGCCAACGGTGTCGGAGGAGGGTGAAGGAACACCCGTTTCCGGATGCTTCCTGAAGTCAGGCAGCGGTACCCGCATGGATCCCTGCATTTTCGTGGTTGAGAACGGAGTGGTTCCGTGCAGCAGCGAGTTTTTTGCCTCCATCTGCCCTGAGGGTATGACTGACGCGTGGATGGTTTTCCAGAAACGCGAGGGCAACATGTCCAACGGAACCATAACCGACTACTGGGGCATCTGCTATTCAAATCTTGAATCGGGCCCGGTCATGCAGTTCTTTGATGCCTCGGCATTCTGCAAGAATCCCATCACCGAGCCCTATGAGGAGATCGAATACAACAGCGGTCTGACTGCCGCTGAGATCAGTCAGCTGCGCCAGTCCACCAAGGACAAAATCAGAGACACCGAATACAAACACCGCATGGCCGACCTTGAATACCAGCAGATGAAGCTGGAAAAGGACGGCGGCATTGTCACCGCGGAGCTGAACGGCATCGTCGAGCTGGTCAATGACGCACAGACCGCGTTTGAAACCGGTGAGCCCATCATCAGAGTTTCCAACGGAGGCGGTTTTGTGGTGGAGGGCACCCTGAGTGAGCTTGAACTCAGTACCGTCAGCGTAGGCCAGACAGTAAAGATAACCTCATGGGAAAACTACGGGGAATATGAGGCTGAGATCAGCTCCATTTCCACCGTTCCCGCAGCACAGAACGGCTGGACCAACGGCAACAGCAATGTGTCCTATTATCCGTTTACCGTCTACATTGACCAGAGCGCCAATCTGAAGGAACATGAATATGTCTCCGTGGTCTACAGCTCCAAGGGCTACAGCAGCGACGGTTTCTATCTGGAAAAGCCATTTATTCTCCAGGAGAACGACGGAAGCTATGTGTTTGTACAGACCGAAGAGGGCACGCTGGAAAAACGCCGCATTGAAACCGGAGAGAGCCTGTGGGGAACCTATCTGCGCGTAGTCAGCGGACTTACCGTGGACGACCGCATAGCCTTTCCCTACGGCAAGGATGTAAAGAACGGAGCCCCTGCTGTTGAGGCTGGTCTCGAAGAGCTTTACGAGTATTATTAAGAAGGGAGTGCCGTCATGTTTGAAAACCTGAAATTTGCCATAGACAGCGTAAAAGGTCACAAGCTGCGCTCCCTGCTTACCATGCTGGGTATCATCATCGGCATTGCTTCCATTATCACCATCGTTTCCACCATCAAAGGCACCAACGAACAGATCAAGCAGAATCTGATCGGCTCAGGGACCAACACTGTGGTTGTTCGCCTGAACGAGGACGATTATCCCTTTGACAGCTCTTACCAGACGGCTCCCGGCGGCGTTATGGATATCGACGAGGAGAAGCGTCAGG
>JAZUOR010000276.1:0-2026 GCA_045604745.1 Acutalibacteraceae bacterium
AGATACTCTTCCACGTGTGGAGACCCCGTCAAGACGCCGTCCGATGAATGCTCCCAGAGGAGGAGCAGGAATGCCCATGAGCGAAAAGCCCGTTCAGCGTAAGGGCGGATTCACCGTGGATATTGATGATTCATCTTCGGCCTCTCTCAACGCAAGAGCTGCAGCTCCTGCGCCGGCACCTTCCCGCCGCGATCCCTTCAGCGACGACCCCTCCGAGCCGGCCTTTGCCGCATCGGCTCCTCTTGGTGACGCTCCTGCCGCCGGCGAGGATGAGCTGGGAACTCCCGCAAGTCTTTTCAAACGCAGACGATAAGCATCTGCGCGCAGCCAATGAAACAACGGGGCATTGTACGGCTGAACCGGCACTGCCCCGGTTCGTTCTGAAAAGAAGTCATTATAGATAACTATCAACTAACGCGCTCTGATGCGCACAAAGGAGGTTTTCCCGCCGTTGTCCGGTCGGGAAGAGAAGTATATGTCTGTGGATTATAACAAGACGCTTAATCTGATGGAGACCGAGTTCCCCATGAGAGCATCCCTGCCTCAGCGTGAGCCCGATATGCTCAAGGCATGGTATGACGAGGACATCTACGGTCTGATGATGAAAAAGAATGAAGGCCGTCCCAGCTACGTTCTGCACGACGGCCCTCCGTACGCCAACGGTGACATTCACCTGGGTCACGCTTTGAACAAGACCCTGAAGGATATCATCGTGCGCTATAAGAACATGGCGGGCTTCTCCAGCCCCTTTGTTCCCGGCTGGGATACCCACGGTCTGCCTACCGAGCTCAAGGCCCGCAAGAAGGCCGGCCTGACCGAGGCCGCCAAGCTGACGACCAATGAGCTGCGCGCCCTCTGCCGAGAATGTGTTGACGGATACATCAATGACCAGCGCAACCAGTTCAAGCGTCTGGGCTTCCTTGGCGAATGGACCAAGCCCTACATCACCATGCTGCCCGAATTTGAGGCCAAGCAGATCGAGATCTTCTGCGAAATGGCCTGTAACGGTCAGATCTACAAGGGACTCAAGCCGGTGTACTGGTGCCCCGACTGCCAGACCGCTCTGGCCGAGGCTGAGATCGAGTACGCTGAGGATCCCTGCCTGTCCATCTACGTCAAGTTCCGTGTGACCGACGACAAGGGCAAGCTGTCCGCTCTGGGCTGCGACCTTGCAAACACCTACTTTGTCATCTGGACCACCACCACCTGGACCCTGCCCGGCAACGTTGCCATCTGCCTCGGTCCCAAATTCACCTACAAGCTGGTCAAGGCCGGCAAGGAAACCTACATCATGGCCGACGGCCTCTATGAGAGCGCCATGAAGGCCGCAGGTATCGAGGATTATGAGATCGTCGGCCAGCTGACCGGTGACGAGTTTGAATACATGACCGCCCAGCATCCCTTCCTTGACCGCCAGTCGCTGGTCATCGTGGGCGACCACGTCACCCTTGAGTCCGGTACCGGCTGCGTTCACACCGCTCCCGGTCATGGCGTGGAGGACTATCAGGTCTGCCGAAACTATCCCGAAATCCCCATGATCGTTCCCGTCGATGCTCACGGCAATCTGACCGAGGAGGCCGGCGAGTTCAACGGTCTGACCACTGAGCAGGCCAACAAGGCTATCAAAAAGAACATGGAGGAGAGCGGCGCACTGTTTGCCTCCGAAATGATCGAGCATAAGTATCCCCACTGCTGGCGCTGCAAGAACCCTGTTCTGTGCCGCGCCACCGAGCAGTGGTTCTGCTCTATTGACAAGTTCAAGGATGCTGCCGTCGATGCCATCCACGGCGTCAAGTGGTATCCCGGCTGGGGCGAGGAGCGCATCGCATCCATGGTTCGCGACCGCAGCGACTGGTGCATCAGCCGTCAGCGCCGCTGGGGCGTTCCCATTCCCATCTTCTACTGCGCAGAGTGCGGCAAGGAGCACATCAGCCGCCGCACCATCATGTTTGTTTCCCGCCGCTTCAGAGAACACGGCTCCGATGTCTGGTACAACTGGGATGCCGCTCAGTTGATGCCCAAGGGA
>JAZUOR010000277.1:0-5032 GCA_045604745.1 Acutalibacteraceae bacterium
AACAAGCGTACGGTTTTGTACGGCCCCGCCTACAAAGGCATCTCCATTGCGGTGTCCTCCTCCATCGCCTTGTCGAAGCAGGGCCTGGACGTACCTTTCTTTTTCAACCGCAAAGAAGCGAAGGATCACGGTGAGGGCGGCATCTTCGTCGGCTATGTTCCCACCGAGGGCGAAGAGATTGTAATTGTCGAGGATGTCATCACCGCCGGCACTGCCATCCGCGAAAGCATGGCAAACCTCTCCACCCTTAACGGCGCAAAGGTAGCCGCCACCTTCGTCATGGTCGACCGCAAGGAAAAGGGTCAGGGCGAAAAGGGCGCCATGCAGGAGATTGAAGACGAATTCGGTTTCCCCGTCTATTCGGTAGTAGATGTGTACGACATCATCGAGTATCTTGAAGAAGACGAAAAGAACGCCGAAAACGTTGAGCGCATAAAAAATTACCTCGCCGTCAATGGAGCTAAAGCATGAAACATCTGATAGATATACTTGATCTGACTCCCGCCGAGATAGATCAGCTGATAGATCTGGGCGAAGACATCATAAACAATCCGGCTGAGTATGCCGAAAAGTGCAAGGGCAAAAAGCTTGCCACACTTTTCTTTGAGCCGAGCACCCGTACACGCCTCAGCTTTGAGGCCGCTATGCTGGAGCTTGGAGGCAGCGTACTGGGATTCTCCGAGGCGAGCAGTTCTTCGGCCTCAAAGGGCGAAAGTGTTTCCGACACGATACGCGTGGTCAGCTGCTACGCCGACATCATCGCCATGCGCCACCCCAAGGAGGGTGCCCCTATGGTGGCATCAATGAAATCAGGCGTGCCGATCATAAATGCCGGCGACGGCGGTCACAACCATCCGACCCAGACACTGACCGACCTCATCACCATTCGCAGAAAGAAAGGCAGGCTTTCCGGCCTGACAGTCGGCTTCTGCGGCGACCTCAAATTCGGACGCACCGTGCACTCTCTTGCTCACGCACTTGCCCGCTATGAGGACACAAAGCTTGTATTCATATCGCCCGACGAACTGAAGATACCCGATTATCTTCGCAGCGAGCTGAAAGACAACCCCAACGTCACTGTCACCGAAACCGAATCGCTGACCGACGTGATGCCGTCACTGGATATTCTCTACATGACCCGCGTGCAGCGCGAGCGTTTCTTCAACGAGGCCGACTACATCCGCCTCAAGGACAGCTATATACTCACTCCGGAGAAGATGGCTGACGCAAAGGACGACATGTGCGTGCTTCATCCGCTGCCCAGAGTCAACGAGATCTCTGTGGCAGTGGACGAAGACCCGCGCGCATGCTATTTTGAGCAGGCTCACAACGGCAAGTACATCCGCATGGCTCTTATTCTTGAGCTGCTGGGTCTTGCCTGAGCGCCGGAAAGGAACGGTACAACACAATGCTTATAGCCCCTATCACCAACGGTATCGTTATCGACCACATCGAGGCGGGCAAGGGAATGCAGCTCTATCATTTCCTCGGTCTGGGTGACCTTGACTGCTCTGTAGCGGTAATCAAGAACGCCGAAAGCGCCAAGATGGGCCGCAAGGACATCATCAAAATAGACTCGGTCATCGACATAGACATGGACATTATTGCCTATCTTGATCCGGGAGTCACCGTTAATATCATCAGCGGCGGAAACTCCACCAAGCACACCAATCTGACCCCGCCGCAGACCATCACCGACGTCATTCGCTGCCGCAATCCCAGATGCATCACATCAGTAGAGCCGGAGCTCAAGCAGGTCTTCCGCCTGACCGACCGCGAAACCCGCACCTACCGCTGCATCTACTGCGAATCCAAAGCGGAAGTTGATAAAAGAAAATAACCATAACAGCAGCGCCCTGCCCGGCTCAGAACCGGACAGGGCGTATCGTTTTTATGATATATAATTATTTGTTATGAAATCAATCGGAAAGAGCCCACTTGACCGTTACGTAAAATGCAGCCGCAGAGAGCAGGAAGCCGATCAGTGCAGGCGTCCACGTATCCCCGGCAGGGTCAGGTTTTCTCAGCTTGGATACCGACGGGTCGGCAGGGTCGTACCACACGGTAACTGTGTCACCGACGTAGTAGATGTTGTGCCGCATGGTTCGTCTCCAGTTTTTTACCTGCAGAGTGGCCTGACCTGTGTATTCCTCGCCCTCTGCCGTGTAGACGTATTCATAGGTGCGCTTGTGGTTGCTTTGAGGAGAGCGTTCGGTGATAACTCCGGTTGTCTCTATAAGACTGTCGTTGTAAGCTTTGTTTGCCGCTATCTCATCTCTGCGGCTGATACGCAGTCCCACCGACCAGGCGATGCCTCCCAGCAGAAACAGCAGAGAAAGACCGAAACATATAATTTTTTTCATCGCATGTCCCCCACTATTCTTTTCTTTTATTATACAATGGATCTCAAAACATGTCAAACCACCTCCTGTACCACGTTAGTCTTTTCTATTTCTCCGCTTTTTTACATATATGTGCATTTATATTGTACGGCTGCTCATGCTGTGAATTGACAGCGTTACAGCCGGATGGTATGATGAGTTATAATGACATACTGAAAGGAAATACCGCACATGAGCAACACCGCACCCCGTCTTGGCTTCGGCCTTATGAGACTGCCTGAGGTCAACGGCAGCATCGACATGGACACCGTACGCGCCATGGTGGACCGCTTCATGGAAAGCGGCTTTACCTATTTTGACACCGCCTATGTCTACCACGGCGGTCATTCGGAATCGGTCATCAAAGAGGCACTGGTGGGTAGATATCCCCGTGAATCCTACACCGTCGCCACCAAGCTGCCGGCATGGGCAATTCAGAACATTGATGACCGCGACCGCATTCTCAGCGAGCAGCTGGAGCGCACCGGTCTTGAGTACATCGACTATTATCTGCTGCACAGCCTTGAGGACGGCAACAACTACAACGCTTACGAAAAATACGACTGCTTCAACTGGGGCATGGCAAAAAAAGCAGAGGGTAAGATAAAGCACTTCGGTTTCTCTTATCACGGCACTCCCGAACTGCTGGTCGAGGTGCTCGACAAGCACCCGGAGATCGAGTTTGTACAGATCCAGCTCAACTACGCCGACTGGGACAACGCCATCGTTCACTCCGGAAAGCTTTATGAGATACTCCGTGAACGCCGCATTCCCATCATAGTCATGGAGCCGGTCAAGGGCGGCACTCTCGCTCAGGTGGATGACGATGTGCTTGAGCTGTTCAAGAATGCCCGTCCCGACCGGTCGGCTGCATCCTGGGCCATGCGCTTTGTGGGCAGCCTTGAGGGCATTGAGGTTATACTCAGCGGAATGTCCAATCCGGAACAGATTGAGGATAACCTTGCCACATTTACAGATTTTGAGCCATTGACCGACAGCGACATGCAGGTCATCGAACAGGTCAAGGAAAAGATGCTGGCAGTTCCGCTCATCCAGTGCACCTCCTGCCGCTACTGCTGCGCCGGCTGCCCGCCTGGTATAAAGATCCCCGACGTTTTCCGCGCCGTCAACACCCTGCGCAAATTTCCCACAGACAACCGTCCCCACTTTTTCTACGGCGGTCTGACCTCCGACAGCGGCAAAGCCTGTGACTGCATTGCATGCGGTCAGTGTGAAGCCGTATGCCCTCAGCATCTGCCCATTATCGAGCTGATGAAGGAAGCCGCCGACAAACTGGATAACCGCAGATAATCGTATTCTCCTCCGGACAGCTGCTGCAGCATCACTCTGCGGCAGCTGTCTGTGTTTCATATCGGCACAATTAACAGAATTGTAACATTATTCTGTAGTCGGTAGACGCAAAATCTGTTATCATGTATAATGTATTATAATAACATCAATAACATTATGCGAAGTATTAAAGCCATCCCAGGCTTATGACTGCAGAAACGGGGGCATAGACACAATGAATAAGCACTCCTGTATGAACGGAACCGGAAGAAAGCTTCTGCTTGTTATGGCGTTCTTCCTCGCGGCAATTACGGTCATTGTCGGAATTTCCGGTCTTGGTCGTTCCGCCGCTCCTGAGCCTGCCGTGCAGCCGGCAGCAGTTTCGGAAGCAGACGCCGAAGAGGTTTCCGGAACCGATACTCCCGCCAATATTCCAGAGGGCTACAGCGTTGATACCATGCCGTCGGACATCATCGCCACCGGCGTGCTCATGGCTGACTGTCCGCTGATGAGCTTCGGAGACGAAAGCTCAGACGAGCTGTGCGTTCTGCCCGAAGGTGACATCGTGTACATACGTGCCAGCGACGGCGAGCGATATCTGGTCATAGCCATGAACGGCTCGGAGGGCTGCATAAGCGCAGAACAGGTCAATACCGGCGGCTTTGACCCGATGGATATTGCTTCACTTGCACCAATGCCCGGCAGTGCCTCTGTCACTACTGCCACCACTGCATCCACACTAAGCACCACCTCCACCACCGGAGGCAGCACAACCACAAAGGTCACCAGCTCAACCACTGCCGCCAGCGTAAATCCGGCGGATTTCCCCACCAACTCCTCGCCCTATTTCATCTACCTTGAAAAGGGCTCTCACACATTCACCATCTTTGCCAAGGACGAAAACGGCAAATACACACGCCCCATTCGCTCTTACCTGACCGCAACAGGCAAGACATCAGCGCTCACACCTGTCGGTCTGTTCCAGATAGGCGGCAAGGAAAAATGGCACGCGTGGAGCTCCACTTCCTATTCCCCCTACGCTTCCTCCTACAAGGGCGGTCTGTTCATACACGGCCCTCTTTACAACTCCAAGAACTTCGGTGCGCTGAGAGAATCCAGCGTCAGCGCCATAGGCACCAACGCCTCTTCGGGCTGCATGCGCACCAGCGCACAGGCCGCCTACTTTATCTATCAGTTCTGCCCGCAGGGAACATACATTAAAATTGTAAACGGTTCGCCGCTTGGCACAGGTTCCGGACGACCGGACGTAAAGTCACAGTATGTTGACCCTGCCACCGGGCGTGTACCGGTCGCCGGCGTTAGTGTCACTCCGGACGTGCTGACCATTAAAATCGGCGAGG
>JAZUOR010000278.1:0-3265 GCA_045604745.1 Acutalibacteraceae bacterium
CGGACAGATGGATGCCGACCGCATCGCTGCGGAAGCGCCGGAGAAGCTTGCGCCTCTGACCAAAGCCGACCGGCTGCTTGCCGAGCAGTATGACTTCGGATGGCTCGGCAACGGGTATGCGATAGATAAGTATAAAGGCAGCGAGACGAAGCTTGTGCTGCCCGACAGCTATAACGGGATGCCGGTCATAGAGATCGGATACAGCGCGTTCAGCAACTGCAGCGAATTATCTTCGGTAACTATACCAAAAAGCATAGTCAGTATCGGTGACTACGCATTCAATCATTGTGAATTATTAAAGTCGATAGATATTCCAAGAGGCGTTACTGCTATCGGAAGCCACGCATTCGCCTACTGCTATAAAATATCTTCGGTAACTCTGCCCGACGGATTGAAAAGCATCGGTGCAGAAGCATTCTATAATTGCGGCAGTTTTACAACCCTCTTCATACCTGACAGCGTAACGAGTATAGGTACTCGTGCGTTCAGTGGATGCATGATGCTTTCCACTGTAAACATTCCCAACGGAGTAACTACTATTGAAGAAGGCACATTTGATGCGTGTGATAACCTTGTTTCTGTAACTATTCCCGACGGCGTGACCAGTATTGGCAATAATGCATTTAATATGTGTTCCGGTCTGGCTGCCGTAACCATTCCCGACAGTGTTACCAGCATTGGCGATTATGCTTTTGCCCATTGCTACTGTCTTACCGACCTTACTGTCCCCGACAGCGTCACCAGTATAGGCAACAAAGCTTTCTATCGTCTGAGATACGTCTGGACAAACAACCGTGATGTCATCTGTCCTCTCACAGTCATTGCCCCTAACAGTGCATCATATTACAATTATGGAAAAGATGATGGTGTCACATGGATTGAAAGCGGAAAGCTTGCCGAAGAAGCAGAAGCAAAAGCCGTACCGCTTACCGAAACCGACCGGCTGATGGCTGAAAAGTATGATTTTGTCTGGCTGGGCAACGGATATGAAATCGCCAAGCATCACAGCGATGAGACTGAAATCGTACTGCCGGACAGCTACAACGGAAATCCGGTGCTGAGAATCGGCGATTCTGCATTTTTCGGCAACTATAAAATCAAATCGGTGACCATACCTGATGGAATCGAAATGATCGGAAATGCAGCTTTCTCCCAGTGTTCAGCTTTGTCCACCATTTCTCTGCCTGACAGTATTGCTTATATCGGAGACCACGCTTTCGTTGAATGTCTCAATCTTGGTTCTGTGACCATACCGGAAAACACAATCCGGATCGGCAGCCGCGCATTCAACGGATGTCATGAAATCACTTCGATGACTATTCCTGACAGTGTGGTCAAAATAGGCACAGACACGTTCTACAGTTACCATAACGGCTTGCGTTACATAACCATCACCGCTCCCGATGAGCCTTTCATGTACGGCTACACCCGTGAGGAAGGTGTCTACTGGACAGTCAGCTAACCCCACGCAACTCAACAACAAAGGAGAAATGAAATATGGCTCCATCTGCAAATCTTAGCATATTTACCCGCCTGAAAAGAAACGGCCGCACTGCCGACGGCTCGCCCAGCTTCATCAGCGAGTGGGAGTCGGTGCGTTACCTCGGACGCGGAAATTTCGGCGTGGTGTACGAGATAGTCAAGAGCAGCGGAAAGCTGGGCGAGCAGCGGTCGGCGCTCAAGATAATCGAGCTGGACGAAAAGAGCATATCAAAGTACAAGGACGAGCTCACCGCCCTCAGCTCCATCCGAAACCATCCCCACGGTGTGAGCATCGAGGATTTCTCCGAATTGCTCATCGACGAGGGCGATTTTGTGCGCAGATATCTGGTCATCCGCATGGAGCTGCTGGATAAGCTGCCCAAGGACGGCATGCCGGAGGACGATGTCATAAAGATGGCGCTGAACGTGAGCGACGTGCTCAAGGACTGCCACAGCCGCCAGCCCAAGATTCTGCACTGTGACATCAAGCCGGAAAATATACTGATCACCGACAGCGGCGACTATAAGCTGTCCGACTTCGGCGAGGCAAAGTTCCTCGACAAGAGCCACGGCAGCACCGGCATGCGCGGTACGCCCAATTACATGTCGCCGGAAATGTGGCTCATGAAGGGCTACGACGAGCGCAGCGACCTTTATTCCCTTGGCGTGACCATGTACGCCATGCTCAACGACGGCAGAATACCCTTCTGCGATGAAAAGACCACCGAGAGCGAGGCCATCAGCCGCCGCCTGAACGGCGAGCCCTTCCCGAAGCTCAAGGGCGTGCGCGGCGACCTGATGAAAATTATCCGCAAGCTGTGCGAGTTTGACCCCAACAAGCGCTACCAGCGAGCAAGCCAGCTCAACCGCGACCTGCAGGCTCTTGTGAAGCGCAAGGAGGAGGAAGCCGTCCGGGCCGAACAGGCCGAGATCGCCCGCATACAGCGCGACCGCCAGAAGGCCGAGGCTGCAAGAAAACGCGAGGAGCAGCGTGCTCAGCGGGAAAAGGAGCGTCAGATGGCTGCCGCAGAGCGTGAAAAAGCCCGACTTGCCGAGCTTGAGCGCCGGAACGCGGGCGTGATCCTCGGTGACACTGTTTCAGCCGAGCAGCGGGAGCAGCTGACCGCAGCGCCGACTGCCGCCCCGCCGGAGGCTGCCCGTAAAAAGCCGGCTGTCAAAAGTCCTGCGGTGAAGATTGCCGCAGCGGTGCTGTGCGCCGTGCTGCTCATCGGCGGCACTGTGGTAATAGCCAAGACGATTACATCCGTACTTGCGAAAAACGGGCAGTCGGAGGACATACAGGACGAAAGTGGTCAGGCAGAAAGCGAACATATGGACACAGACCGCATCTCTGCGGAAGCTCCGGAAAAGCTCATTCCTCTGACCGAAGCCGACCGGCTGCTTGCAGAAGAGTTTGATTTCGGATGGCTGGGCGACGGATATGCAATAAGCAAATACATAGGCAGCGGAACCGAACTTGTGCTGCCTGACAGCTACAACGGGATGCCGATAAGAGAAATCGGAAGCCGCGCATTCTGGCAGTGCGAAACTCTTACATCAATTATCGTTCCCGATGGCATAACAAGCATTGGCGACTACGCTTTCAGCGGCTGTAATCACCTGGCCTCGATAACACTGCCCGACAGTGTAATAAGTATTGGCAACAATGCGTTTAGCAGATGCGGTGACCTTGAATCTTTTTCCATTCCTAACAACGTAACGAGTATCGGTGATTATACATTTTATCACTGCTAAGTCGGATCGTAGCCATGTCGTTCTGTGA
>JAZUOR010000279.1:0-2270 GCA_045604745.1 Acutalibacteraceae bacterium
CCCAAGGAGTTGCTTGCTTTTGTTGTCTTCCTAAGACCGCTTGGCCTCCGACTTAATCTTGTTGGATAGGAATATCTTGACCGTCTGGATTCGCCTCACCGTATCACTCTTGTTGCCCCGGACGGTACTGTGCTGTTTGACAACCAATATGACCCTGCTACGCTTGAAAACCACTCCGACCGTTCGGAAATCGCCGATGCCATAGCCACCGGCACGGGACGCGCCATAAGATTTTCCAACACAGCCGCAGAGCGATATATTTACTACGCTATGCTTCTGGACAACGGGATGGTCATTCGCGTATCCGGCGCCAATATTTCCGCTTTTTCGCTGATGGCTGCCCTGCTGCTTCCAATGCTTCTGGTGCTTCTGCTGTTTGCAGGATTTGCCTATATGCTGGCACGTCAGATATCGCGAAGCATGCGCCAGTCGGCAGAGGCGATTGACCTTGGCAGTCCGGACAAAAGCACAAGCTGTCCGGAATTCGCTCCGCTGCTGGACAAAATCAGACAGCAAAGCGTATTTATCAAGGAGCATATTTCCAGTCTTAGCCGCCGCCAGGATGAATTCGGCGTAATAACCGAAAACATGGACGAGGGCTTCATTGTGGTCAACCGGCAGCGCGAGATACTTTCCTTCAATGCCAGTGCCATACGCATTCTGGGTTCCGGCCTTTCCTCATACCACCCTACCGTTGATTCACTGGACAGCAGTGAGCCCCTTGTCATTGCCGTAAACACAGCTCTTTCCGGACGACACAACGAACAGGCTCTGACTCTTGACGGCGCGGTATACCGCATCATCGCAAACCCCGTCTATCACCGTTCGGATATAACCGGTGCAGTAATCGTAATCATTGACGTGACCGAAAAGGAAAGTCTTGAGCAGATGCGCCGTGAGTTTACCTCAAATGTATCACATGAGCTCAAAACTCCGCTGACATCAATACAAGGTGCCGCAGAAATGCTGGCAAACGGACTTGTCAGACCGGAAGACACCCATGCCTTTGCAGACACAATACATCGCGAAGCAAACCGGCTGGTGTCCCTCATCGACGATATACTGCGTCTTTCACAGCTTGACGAAACCGGCATACTGCCGGAGATGAGCTGTATCGATCTGTATTCAGCCTGCAGCTCGGTGATCGACCGTCTGCATCCCACAGCCGCAAGACAGGGCATCTCTCTTTCACTTTCCGGAAAAACCGTCTGCATTAACGGTGTACCTACCATCATCGATGAACTGATATACAATCTGTGCGACAATGCCATAAAGTACAACAAGCCTTCGGGCAGCGTCGAGGTCACTGTCGGCACAGAAGACGAGATGCCGTATATTTCCGTCTCCGACACCGGCATTGGCATCGGCAAGGAACACCTTGGACGAATATTTGAGCGCTTTTACCGTGTGGACAAGAGCCGCAGCCGCGCCATCGGCGGCACCGGTCTCGGCCTGTCGATAGTCAAGCATGCCGCTGCCCGCCACAACGCCGAAATCAGCATAGAGAGCGAAGAGGACCGCGGAACCACTATAAAAATTTCATTCCGATAAATTAACACAGCCGGCTGATCCGCCGGTCTGCCATACTGAAAAAGCGTCAGGATTGCTGCTCCTGACGCTTTTGTTGATTATCACGTTTATTCTATGCAGGTGTATTTTCAACCAGAAAACCTGTTTCGTAGAGTATTATTCCGTATTCCAATTTTACAGGGCAAGAACCTCAAAATCCTGGACACGATATATTGCGTCGTGCTGACTTGGCCGCGAGATAACGGTCTGCGAACACGACAGACTGTCAGGCCTGAGCGAAATACGCCTCGATTTCTTCCCTTGAACAGGCTACACTGCCCTGAATCATCTCGTCGGTACCGCCGCCTTTGCCTTTAAGAGCGCCGTTGATCTCCTTTGCCTTTGCACGCAGAGGAACAGCAGTGCTGCCGATGATATAGCTCCAGCCGCCGTCGGGACGTGAACAGAAGGCACCGCACATACCGTCGCTCATGGACATCATTCCGTTTACCAGTCCGCGCAGAGCAATGACATCCATTCCCTCTTCAAACACACACAGATTCTTCCGGCTGCGGTCAAGTGACTCAAGGCGCAGGGCGGTATATTTTTCCGCCATGACGGAATATGCCTTTTTCTGGTTTTCAAGCTCTGCCATGAATCGCTCAACAGCAGCGGCTGTTTCATGCTGCTTTGCCGACAGCCGGGCAGAGATGGACTGAATGTTGGCATATTTTTCGCGGTAATCGTCCAGAGCGTCAAGC
>JAZUOR010000280.1:0-5084 GCA_045604745.1 Acutalibacteraceae bacterium
CTGACGATCCTCCGCCTTGTCGATGGCGTCGGCCTTGGTGCCCAGCAAACGCACGCCCATGCGGTCGAGGAAACCTTCCTTATCCAGCTGCATGGCAATGGTCAGACCGGTCTGTCCGCCAAGTCCGGCAAGAATGCTGTCGGGGCGTGCCTTTTCGATGATACGCTTGACGGTTGCAGAGGTCAGCGGCTCAAGATATATCTCGTCGGCCATGGCAGTGTCGGTCATGATGGTGCCAGGGTTGGAGTTGACCAGCACTACCTCAAGGCCGGCCTGCTTGAGCACGCGGCAGGCCTGAGTGCCGGCGTAGTCAAATTCCGCTGCCTGACCGATAACGATGGGGCCCGAACCGATGACCAGTACCTTTTTTATGTCTTTGTTAAGAGGCATCAGTTCTTCCCTCCAATATTGGCGACAAACTGCACAAACTGAGCCATATCAGGCCGGAACTGCACAGAGAAGGCTTTCTTTCCGGCATATTCAAGACCCTCGCAGGTGTTGTCGTTAAGATTTATATGTGTCACCGCAGCGCCGGCAACGCTGTCCGCGTCCACGGCATAGCAGTGGTTCTGATTGGTGATGAGCACTCTGCCGGTGCTTAGCTCCTTGACCGGCTGGTTGGCACCGTGGTGACCGAATCTGAGCCGGTCTGCCTTGCCGCCCATGGCAAGTGCCATCAGCTGGTGTCCAAGACCGAAGCCAAACATCGGCATCTTGCCGGCAACAGCTCTGACCAGCTCGATGTCGGCGGTGTTGTCGGCGGGAGCTCCGGGGCCGTCGGTCAGCACAAGGCCGTCGGGAGCATTGGCAAGGATATCCTCTGCGCTCACTCCCCAGGGCAGCACTCTGACCTGACAGCCGAGTGTACACAGTGCCGGGATAATACCGCAGCTGCAGCCGTAGTCGATTACAGCAACGCTGCCTCTGCATTCACCCTCGGCAGGGAAAACGTCAGAGGTGGTCACGGCAGTTGTGCTGACGGCATCCTTCAGGGCAAAGGCCTTCAGCGCCTCTATATCCACATCGGGAGTGGAGCTGATGCAGGCGGGCATGACACCCTCCTCGCGGATAATCTGGGTTATCTCACGTGTGTCCACGCCGTATATTCCGGGCACACCCTGTGCCTTCAGATAAGCGTCAAGATCGCCTTCACAGCGGAAGTTGGAGGGAGTGTCACACCAGTCGCGCACGATGTATCCTGCGGCAAAGCACTTCTGTGCGTCCATGTCCCCTATCCAGCCGTAGTTGCCTATGAGCGGGAAGGTCTGAACGATCATCTGCCCGCAGTAGCATGCGTCGGTCAGCGTTTCCACATAAGCGCCGGCGGTTGTGGTGAATACCAGCTCACCGGTACTGTCCTTGTCCGCGCCGAAGCGCTCGCCCTCAAACACTCTGCCGTTGGCGAGTATCAGATATGCCTTGCTCATGCCATCACCATGCACATGACAGCCTTCTGGGCATGGAGGCGGTTCTCTGCCTCGTCAAAGATGTCAGCGGCATGTGCCTCAAGAACATCCTCGGCAATCTCCTCGCCTCTATGGGCGGGCAGGCAGTGCATGACCATTGCGTCGGCCTTGGCAACAGCCATGACATCGCTGTTGATCTGGTAGCCGGCGAAGATCTTCTTGCGCTCGTCGGCCTCGCCCTCCTGACCCATGGAAGCCCACACGTCGGTGTAGAGCACATCGGCATCCTTTGCTGCAGCCAGCACATCGGTGGTGCACTCAAACTGACCGTTCTCGGCAGCCCACTTCATGATGTCGGCATCGGGCTCGTAGCCCTTGGGGCAGGCGATGGAAACGGGCATGCCCATCTTTATGCCGCCCACGATGAGGGAGTTTGCCATGTTGTTGCCGTCGCCGATGTAGCACAGCTTGTTGCCGGCAATAACGCCCTTGTACTCACGGATGGTCATGAGGTCGGCAAGGACCTGACAGGGATGGCAGTAGTCGGTAAGACCGTTGATGATGGGAATGGAGCCGTACTTTGCAAGATCCTCCACCTCAGACTGCTTGTAGGTGCGGATCATGATGCCGTCGAGATATCTTGAAAGAACACGGGCGGTGTCCTGCACCGGCTCACCGCGGCCTATCTGCAGATCGTTGGAGCTGAGAAACAGAGCGGTGCCGCCAAGATCGTACATACCGGCTTCAAAGGAAACGCGGGTACGGGTGGAGGACTTCTGGAATATCATGCCCAGCTTCTTGCCCTTGAGGCGGTGATGCTCAATGCCGTTCTTGGCCTCGTACTTGAGCTGATCGGCGAGATTGAGTATTTCGGTGATCTCCTCGGTGGAGAGATCGGAAAGCTTCAGAAGATGTTTCATTTTGCAAGTTCCTCCTTGAGTATATTGATGGCCTTTTTCAGGTCGTCCCATTCGATGTTGAGAGGCGGCAGCAGCCGCACCTTTGTCTTTGCGCTGATGACCAGCACTCCGCGCTCCATGCAGGCTGCGATAACGTCCTTTGCCGGACGCACGCTGTCGATACCGATCATCAGACCCATGCCGCTGACCGAATTGACGCCGGCGGCGCCTGTCAGCTCTGCGAAGATGTATTCCGAACGCTCACGGACTCCGGCAAGGAATTCCTCGTCCAGACGCTCGATTATGCTCACCGCTCCGGCGCAGCACACGGGGTTGCCGCCGAAGGTGGAGCCGTGGGAACCGGGCGTGAGCACATCCTCCACCCTTTCGCCCAGCAGACAGGCTCCGATGGGAAGGCCGCCGCCAAGACCCTTTGCGGTGGAAACAATGTCGGGCACAAGGTCAAAGTTCATGTAGCCGTACAGCTTGCCGGTTCGTCCGTTGCCTGTCTGGACTTCATCGACGATGATGAGCAGACCGAACTGCTCCGCCGCAGCCTTTACTTCCTCGATAAATTCGGGGCGCAGCGCATTTACGCCGCCCTCACCCTGCACTGTTTCAATCATAATGGCGCAGCAGGGATGCTCCGCAGCAAGGCGCATGAGGTCGCCGTCCACGTTGGGGTCAGCATAAACAAAGCCCTCGGTAAAGGGGCCGAACTCGGTGTGGAAGGAATCCTGACCGGTAGCCGCCAGTGTGGTAATGGTGCGCCCGTGGAAGCTGTTCTTCAGGGTGATGATGACCGGACGCTCACCGTCGTACTTCCGGAAGGACCAGCGGCGGGCGGTCTTGATGGCGCATTCGTTGGCCTCTGCACCGGAGTTGCCGAAGAAGACCTTCTTCATTCCGGTACGCTCACACAGCAGCTGAGCCAGCTTTGCGCAGGGCTCGGTGAAGTAGAGATTGGAGGTGTGCTGGACCTTGCCCAGCTGAGCGGTGACGGCAGCAGTCCATACGTCGTCGGAAATACCGAAGGCGTTGGTGGCAATGCCGCTGCCAAGGTCAATATATTCCTTTCCGGCATCGTCGGTCAGCCTTGCGCCCTTGCCGGACACAAAAGCCACCGGAAACCTGCCGTATGTATGGGCAACATACTGCCCGTCGAGTTCTTTAATGCTCATAATGGTGCTCCTTACGCCGTTTTACGGCCTGTCAGCCTTTGTGGCTTTACAAAAAATATCAATGAATTTTTCCACCCGTTCGCTCTGCTCCGGAATGATGCCGTGGGGCGAACGCTTATTGACGGCAAACACATTCTTTTTGCCGTGGGCTGTTACGGTTATCCTGTATCCCGATGCATGCTTTCTGACCCTGCACAGACTGATGTCGTCCATCAGAAATGTATATCGTCCGTTTGGCTCGCCATTCAGCAGCGTAACACAGCACATCGCGGTCGGCGTGCATTCCAGAAGACAGTCACCGGTGTAGCTGTATAATCTGCCGCCGAAGCCGATTCCTGCCATTCCGAACACGCAGCCGGAAGAGGCTTCACGGTCACCCGCTGCGCTCACCAGCGGAGCGATGAGCGAGTCGGCTCTGTCTTTCAGATTTCTGATGTCGTCAGTGCCCGCTTTCAGCAGAAGAGCGCCGAAGCCGGCAGCAACAAGAGCCAGTACGAAAAGCAGGCAGAAGACTGCAATTCTTTCCGCCGGCATCAGACAAACATGGTGCCGATGCCCTCGTCGGTGAGAGTTTCGATGAGAATGGAATGAGGCACGCGGCCGTCGATGATGAAGACCTTCTTCACGCCCCGGCGGATGGCCTCGATGCAGCATTCCACCTTGGGAATCATACCGCCGGAGATAACGCCCTCACGCATAAGCTGGGGTGCTTCGCTGACGTTGATCTTGGGAATGAGTGTGGAGGGATCGTCCTTATCGCGGCAGATGCCGGTGATGTCGGTCATGGAGATAAGGCTCTCGGCGCCCAGCATGCCGGCAATGCGGCTGGCAGCGGTGTCGGCATTGATGTTGTAAACGTTGCCCTCGCGGTCGCAGCCAACGGTGGAAATAACGGGAATGTAGCCCTTTTCCAGCACATCAAGCACCGGCTGGGTGTTGATATTGGTGATCTCACCCACAAAGCCCAGCTCAGGATTGAGCTGCTCGGCTTCGATGAGATGTCCGTCGGCTCCGGACAGGCCGATGGCCTTGCCGCCGATGTTTTCAATGAGATTGACAAGACCCTTGTTGATCTTGCCGGCCAGCACCATCTGGACGATTTCGGCAGTTTCTGCATCGGTAACGCGCAGACCGTTGACAAACTTTGACTCCTTGCCCACACGCTTGAGCATGTCGGTGATCTCCGGGCCGCCTCCGTGAACCAGCACCACGCGGATGCCCACGATGGACAGCAGCACGATGTCGCGCATGACGGCGTTCTTGAGCTCCTCATTGATCATGGCGTTGCCGCCGTACTTGACAACAATTATCTTGTCCTTGTAGTCCTGAATATAAGGCAGCGCCTGTACAAGGACCGCTGCTCTCTGTGCGTTGGTCAGTTCCATTCAAATCAATCTCCAATATCGTTAATTTGTGAAGAGTTTACGCGTTTCAAAGACGATTGTGCGAATGACAATCAGGTTCTGTAATCGCCGTTGATCTTGACGTAATCATAGGTAAGGTCACAGCCCCATGTGGTAGCGGCGGCATCGCCGTCGCGCAGTGTGATGTCAATGACGATCTCGTCCGCACTGAGCACTACCTTGGCGATCTCCTCG
>JAZUOR010000281.1:0-5711 GCA_045604745.1 Acutalibacteraceae bacterium
AGCACCCAGGGGGAACACAGTCCGGAGCTCACAAAGCACACCAGCGCAGCCGTTACCAGCAGCTTATCGGCCACAGGGTCCATCAGCTTGCCGAAGTCGGTCACAAGACCGCGCTTGCGGGCAATGGAACCGTCAAAGGCATCGGTTACCGCGGCAATGCCGAATGCAAGCCCGCCCAGCAGCCAGAACAGCCAGCCGTTCTGCGGCGCATACAGCAGAAATGTGACAACGACCGGAATCAGTATGATGCGGAGCATTGTCAGCTTATTTGGTAAATTCATTTTTATATGACCTCGATTCAATTGTCGCTTGTTCTGACCGGTCAGTCAGCCTTTTCACCAACCAGATCACACTCCATGTGATCGGTAATGCGCACGCGGACGATATCTCCGGCGTTCATGCGCTCACCCTCGGCAGAGAAGAACACCTTGCCGTCAATATCCGGAGCGTCCTGCTCGCTTCTGCCGAAGCAGCACTCAGCCAGACGGTCAAAGCCCTCAACAACGACGTTTATTTCTCTGTCTATCATCTCGTCACCGTGGCTGTCGATCACCCTGGACTGCTCTTCCATGATGATGTCCATGCGGCGGTTTCCTTCTTTTTCGCTGACACGGTCAGGCAGATCGTAGGCGGGAGTGTCCTCCTCGGCGGACCAGACGAACACACCCAGCTTTTCAAAGCGTGCCTCGCGTACGAAGAGAGCCATTTCCTCGATATCCTTTCGGGTTTCACCGGGGAATCCGACCATCATGGTGGTACGCAGAGCTATGCCGGGAACCTTCTGGCGAATCTTCTTTACCAGAGCCAGCAGGGACTCCTTGTTACCCTTTCGGTTCATGGCCTTGAGTATGCGCTCCGAGCAGTGCTGGAGAGGAATATCCATATACTTGACGATCTTGGGCTGAGAAGCCATGACGTCCAGCAGCCTGTCAGTAACTCTGTCGGGATAGCAGTAAAGCAGACGTATCCACACAAGATCATCTATTCTGCACAGCTCCTCAAGCAGCTCAGGCAGCTTTGCTTCGCCGTAAAGATCCTCACCGTAGCGGGTGGTATCCTGAGCCACAAGGATGAGCTCCTTTACTCCGCGGGAAACCATATCCTTTGCTTCGGCAACGACATCTTCCATTTTGCGGCTGCGGAAGCCTCCGCGTATGCCGGGAATAGCGCAATAGGAACAGCGGTTGTCGCAGCCGTCTGCCACACGCAGATAGGCATAGAAAGGAGGTGTGGACTGGATGCGTCCGCCCTCCATGGGATGGTCGGATTTTTCGCCGTACATTGAAAACTGTTCGCCCTCAAGAGCCCTGCGGCAGGCTTCGACAATGCTGCCGTTGGCGCCGATACCGACAACGGCGTTGACCTCCGGCATTTCTTCAAGGATATCATCGCGGTAACGCTCGGCAAGACAGCCGGTGACCACGATGGCCTTGATGCGTCCCTCAGCCTTGAGTTTACCCAGTTCGAGTATTTCCTCAATGGCTTCTGCCTTGGCGCTCTCTATAAAGCCGCAGGTGTTGACAATGGCGCAGTCGCACAGTCCCACATCCTCACCCAGCTCATAGCCCGCCTCACGCAGCTTATAGAGCATCAGTTCGGCGTCGCACTGATTCTTGGGACAGCCGAGGCTCATTATGGCTATCTTCTCACTCATGATATAAACCCTCTGTTATGTATATTCTCGTATGACAATAATTCGTCAAGATATTATAGCACAATCGGATGTGCTTCTGCAACAACTTTATATAGGCAAAGAACGGTATGCCGACCCAAGCGGAGCCATTGTATAATATCTGCCCGAAACGCCTTCCACCCTTTTTACGTCCGCAACAAAAGACTGTTCCGGTAATGAACCGCCGCAGTCAGAACTGCAGCAAGCCATCCGCATCGTACTTAAAATCCGGACCCCATGCGACTTCCCAGTAGTATCCGTCCGGATCTGCAAAATACGCGTGATATCCGCCCCAGAACACCTCCTGTGGCTCTTTGACGATGGTTCCGCCCGCTTCCCGCACAAGTTCAATCACTTCGTTGACCTTTTGCCTGCTGTCCACATTATATGCCAATGTGATGCCGCCAAACCCGTTGCCGATTGCAGGAGGATTATCGGGGTTGATATCCTCAGCCAGCAAGTCCAGCGGGTACAATTCAAACTTCGTTCCGGGTGTATCAAAAAAGCATACTTGAGGATTATTATCTTTGCAGTCTGTATGAAAGCCTAATTTATCCCGGTAGAAGACGACGGCACGCTCCATGCTGCGTACTCCCAGACAGATACAGGTTATCTTATTCATCAGAATTCCTCCCTAAATCTTCTTGTTTATCAAATTAATAATACCAAAAAAACTATGAATTTTTCAACCGAACGCAAAAAGCTCAGACAACCGTTCCGACTGCCGATGGCGTGTGTCAAGTGATTCTTAACACGCGATAAACACTAAGCTTAACCGCAAACAGCGAGGACCGCGGCCCTTTCAGGCGCTTGCCTCGCTGTTTTCTTGTTTTGCAGAACGGTGTTTGCATCAGTTTCTTCCATTTTGATTACGCGGGACAGTACACCGCCGTAACACTCATACGGTCGCCGTCAATGGCCGCAAACACCTCGCCGCCCATTTTGTTCATCAGACAGCGGCATATGTACAGTCCAAGTCCGCTGCCGCTTTCGTTCTCTGCGTTGGAGCCCCTCCAGAAGCTGTCAAACACGTGCGGCAGCTCACTTGCGTGCAAGGAGCAGCCGGTGTTGGTCACAGTGATCAGGCGGCAGCCCTCCTCCTCTGAGACCGATACGGTTATCTGCCTGCCGTCACCGTACTTTATGGCATTCTCCATGATGTTCTGCATCACTTCGATTGACCGGTCGATGTCACCTTTGAGCAGACAGTTGCCATACGGCTCAACGGAAAACCCGATTCTGAGCAGCCTGAGCTTTTCGGTGTAGTAATCTTTCACCTTGCCCAGCATATCAGAAAGATAGAACTCGCCCATTTCAACCTCAAGGGACAAAAAATCCTCCCGCGAGGCTGTGACTATGCGGGAAACCAGTCCCTCGATTTCGTCGGCCTTTTCGTTGATCTTTCCGGCAATCTCCAGCTGCTTTTCCTCGCTGTCGTACAGCTTGCCGGTCAGTGCCCGTGAATAAAGCTTGATTGCCGAAAGCGGAATGCGCACGTCGTGGGAGAGCGAGAGAATCAGCTTTTTGCGCTCGCTCTGAAGCGCAATCTCGTTCTGTCTGTGTTCTTCCAGTTTTTCACGCAGCATGTCCATACCCCAGAGAAAACGGCCAAAAAAGCGCTGCTTATCCTCCTTTATCGGCGTGGTCAGGTTGCCCTTTGACAGCTCAAACGGCATCTCCCGCAGAAGATACATCGGTCTTAGCACCCGTCGGCGCAGATAGAGCAGCAGTCCCAGCACCGCAGCCGCCATCACTCCAAGGGCGGCATTGGCAGCTATGACCGCACTCCGGTTGGTGTCGGCTCCCGGATTGTAATCAAAACGGAAAAGCTCGCCGTTTACTTCCCTGATAAGATAGTCATATTTGCCTCCGGTCAGCTGTGCTGTGTCATCCTCCACCGGCGTGACCGCCACAAGAGAGGGATAAAGTGACAGGTCAAGACCGTCCATTCCTCCCGCTTCGATGTCGGCGGCAGCACGGGAGGCCTCCACCCTGTACTGTCTGCCGGAAGCCTGCCCGACGTGAGCAAGTCCGATATTCACCGCTGCGAGCACGACTGCCGCAATGGCAATAAACACAATAATAAGCCGGTCAAATGCTTTCACAGCGCTTCACCCCGCGTTCTGTAATTTTCGCTGCGCGCTCACAGCTTTTTTGAAAAGGAAACGTGATCCGGCATTTCGCTGAATCCGTTTCTGAGATAGAAGCGGTAGGCCGGCATCTGTCTGCCGGTCTGAAGAAATATGTGATCTATCTCCATTTCCCGCAGGGCCTTTTCAATGCTTTCGACAAACTGTGTGCCCAGCCCTTTTCCCTGTCTTTCGGTGGCTATGCACAGCTCCTCGATATAGTATTCGGTACCGGAGTACCAGTGCTTGATGTGTCCCATGGACAGTCCCACCAGATCCTCGCCGTCAAAGAGGCCGAAGGTCAGTGAATTACCGCTGCATATGAGCTCGGTTATATACATGGAAAGCTGACCGTCGTCGCTCCAGTCGTCGTTCCACGGTTCCTTTGTGAATACGTCTCTGAAGAAGCATTTTATCTGCTCAAAGCTCTCAGGCGTAAGCTGTGAAAAACGTATATTTTCACGTTTTTTCTCCAGTCTGACACACAGTTCATCGTCCGGCGCGGTGATGCCTTTCTTGAAGCTGTAGCCCATTTTCCTGTAGAATTCCACCGCTGTCAGAGACGCCGGGATCTCGACCCGGTCAGCGCGAAGAAAATATTCATCCTTCTCAAGGGTTTCGATAATCAATCGTCCGGCACCCTTGCCCTGATATTCGGGAAGCACAAATATGGTCAGCAGAATGCTTTCGGTCCGGCTGCCCCAGAAAGGTGCTATGGTTCCGCAGCCGATTATCCGCTCGCCCTCACAGACTACATACATGTGTCCTTCCTCCGCCCGGCTGAGCAGCACCTCCGCCGAATGGGAATCTATACAGGCTGTGATGTATTCCTCAGGATAGTCCTTGCTGTTGCTGACTCTGAGGGTGGTGGCTACCACCTGTGCCGTCTCTGCCGCGTCCTCCGGTCTGAATCTTCTTATCTCCATAATTCTCTGTCTCCGTAATTTATTCTTCGAAGCGATATCCCACACCCCACACGGTGAGGATATGCTTCGGATTCTTCGGGTCGTCCTCTATCTTTTCACGCAGCCATTTGATATGCACCGTCAGAGTTTGTGGCTCGGAGTCGCTGTCAAGACCCCATATGCGGGCAAAGAGCATATCCTTCGACAGGGTGGCACCCTTGTTTTCTGCGAGCAGCTCCAGCAGGTCAAATTCCTTGGCGGTCATCTTCACATGCTGACCTGCCCGGCTGACGGTGCGCTTCACTCTGTCCAGAGTGATGTCTCCGCACACAAGACTGTCGCTTTCATACCTGCGGCGGAAGATGCCCTTTATCTTGGCGATCATGATGTCGATATCAAAGGGCTTTTCGATGTAATCATCGGCTCCGAGAATAAGCCCGTTGAGCTTGTCCTCCTTGGTGACACGGGCACTGACGATAAAGATGGGTGTGTTGGCGCTTTCACGGATGGCTCTGCATACTGCAAAGCCGTCCATGCCCGGCAGGCTGACATCAAGAATCACCAGCTTTGCGCCGTATTTTTCGTAAAACTCCACGGCCTTTTCTCCGCTGTCAGCAGCACTGACCACAAAGCCCTCTGCCCTCAGAAAGTCGCACAGCAGGGTGCATATCTCCTTTTCATCCTCTACAACAAGTATATCTATCATACTATACTCCCTATTGTATTGAATAATGCAGGCAAGCAGGGACGGTCCGACCGCCCCTGCGCTGATTTCATACTTTTACCAGCCCATCTCCATGAGCCAGTTGTTGATGGCGCGCTCTCTGTCACGCAGAGGAGATACACCGTCATACACATCCAGATTATACTCGCCTTTGATGTTTCCGTCAACGATATACATCACTCTGGTGCAGCGGGCGGCAACCTTTGTGTCATGGGTGACCAGCATTACGGTGGTGCCCTCGCGGTTGACTGCACCCAGCATATCCATTACCTCGTCGGAGG
>JAZUOR010000282.1:0-11501 GCA_045604745.1 Acutalibacteraceae bacterium
TGGGATTGCCCAGAAAGAACGCCTGATAGGACACTCTGGTAACCGGCATTCCAAATCTTGTGTCGGGAATAACCAGTTCCTTTGAAAAGCCGGTATACCCGGACACGCCCCACGTGCCGTCGTCCTCAATGTAATAGCGCATGCCCGTAAGGGTCATTATGACCGCCGCAAGCACCACGGCTGCACACAGCACCGTTACCGCCAGTGCCCTGCGGGCAGGATGCGCGCAGTTTTTCTTTGCCTCGCTCATTATACTGAACCTCCGAAAAGAGTAGATTGGATTCCAGTTAATCAGTTTATCACAATACGCCGCCGGAAACAAGTCCCGAAGCGCATTACAGCCGCATTCCCAGCACAAACACCTTTTCGTACACCGCACGAAGCTCAAAGCCGAGACTGCTATACAGCTCCTGTGCCGGAATATTGCGCCGGTCAACGCACAGCACCACATCTCCCATATTTTTGCTGCGCAGATATCCCAGTGCCCATTTCACCATGATGCGCCCGAAGCCTCTGCGGCGGTATCTGCGGTCGGTAAGCACAGTCTCCAGCACTCCGCGTCCCGTAAGCAAATCAGTGCTCAGACTGACCATTCCCACCGTCACGCCCCGTTCAGAGGCAGCGAAGGTCTCGCGGCTGCGGTCGGCTGCGGACACAGCAAGCGCCGAAACAGGCGATGGCACATAATCGTTCTCATGTATGTCTGTCTCTATAGCCATAACACCCTGCACATTTCTTGCACACAGCCGTTCCATCCGCGTGTGGGCAGGATAAATGCGGCGGGCGTTGATGCAGGCAGCAAATTCGATGTCCGGCCGCCGGTATACTCCGCCGTCACCTCGCACAGGCAGAGGACGGTCGGAGGCGACAAGCACTCCGACACCGGCACTACGCTCAACAAGCAGGGTCACCGTCCATCCCGCGCAGTCGGAGCTGCCTGCAAGGAGTCCCTCCCTGCGGCTGAAGGGCAAGGAGCATGAACCGGCAAGCCTTTCCGCCTCACGCCAGCCTTCTTCAGAAAGCAGACCATCGCCCACTGCAGCTTCAAGCAGACACTCAAGTCCTGCAAGCGTGACGGTGTAAACCCCTTTTGCTTCCTCCGGCACAAAGAACTCCGGCAGTATATCACCCGCTCCGCCGATGTGTCCGGGAGCAGGTGTGTGCGAACCCCTCTGAGGCATAATGTCAAGGGGCGAAAATATGTGTTCCTGCTGAAAGTCAGCAATGCTCACTCCGGATATCCTTTCAGTTATCCGGCACAGCAGTGTTTCGTCCAGCGACGATGGTGCAAAGACCGCAGTGCAGTCGGCTGCACTGCCGGCAAGCTTTGTCATGCTCGCGTAATCCCTCTGTGACAGAAGTGCCGCTGTCTCGCGTGTGAGCCTTTCCGCTTCATCCAGAGTGGTATGCTCCGCGTCGGTATACAATTCCGGCAGCAGACGGCTGCGCATCGGATCGGGCAGACCGGAAGAGCGTCTGAGCAGCCGCTCGACATTCAGTTCGGGCGCAAGACGCATTTCCTTTGATGGAATATATCGGAACACCGGCGTCTCCGGCGAAAGCCTGTCCATCTCCCACAGCTTCAGGGCGCTCAGTCCTGCCATCATCCCGCCTGCTCCGTCCAGCAGAAAAAGGGCATCGTCCTCTGTGCTCATACCGCCCAGCGACAACCGTTCTGTCTGTCCTCCCGCAGCAATCAGCACTGCACAGGCAAGACCGTCATACTGTTGCGCTGCGGCAAGAATGTCTTCCCTGAGCTGCCGGATATCAATGGATATTTCTGGCATAACGGTTCCTTCCTTTCCGGAAAAAAGCGTCCGACTGGTTAGTACACAGCCGGACGCGATTATTTACAGCCGGTCAAAGCGGGCCTGACACTGCTCGGCGTAGCTTTCCACCTGTGAGCCCGGTATACCCTCAAAGACCACCTCTGAAAGATTGCGGTCTGCCGTGCCTCCGGTGAAGCCGATACAGTATTTTTCCATCTCCACGGCGCTGCCGCGTATGACAACACGTTCAAGGGCAGTGCAGCCGGTGACCGCATAGCCGTCAATGGAACCTACGGTCGCCGCCACGTCTATCTGCCGAAGTGCCGGAAAGTACATGAAGGCATTCATGCTTATGGAATCTATTCCCGAACCGATAACCACACGGCTGATGCTGTCTCTGTGGCTGTACCAGTCGGGGTAGACGTTGTCACTCATGCCGGTGGAGGTATTGAAAACATACTCCACGCCGGGAATGGCTCCCGTACCGGTAAAGCTCAGGCAGCCGCCGTCGTCCACCGCCCAGCGCAGATTATCCACCTTGCCCTGTGCGATTATCTGTGAGCCCTTGTCTGAACAGCCGCACACGGTCAGCAGCAGTACCGCCGACAGTATAATGGCTATCTTCCAGCAGGTATTCCTTTTCATAATATGTCTCCCTTTTCTTTATTCTCCGGCCCTATTCCCAATCGTAGGCGGAGATGCGCATACCGTCAACCATGTATGCGCGGCGGTTGATGAGCAGCAGGCCGCCGATGGTGGCGTTGGCCTCGGTCTGTCCGATGAGCGTGCCATCCAGACGGACAGCCATCATGGAGCCATCTCCCATGGCTGTGCAGGCTTCGTCACTCAGAGAAACGTTGCTGACGGCAAAGTCTGCGGCAACGGCACAGCGTTCTCTGCCCCGGACATCGTACACAAGCACACGTGACCCCACCTCGTCCCTGAGACAGAGGGATGCGCCGCTTTCGCAGCATACGTCAAAGGCAGTCAGATCGCCCTTGTAGACGATATTTTCGCACTTGCTTCCGTTTTCGGTGACCACGGTCATGGTGGTGCTGCCAATGGCAAACAGGGTGCCGTCGTTGTTGTACTCAAGGGTCAGGTAATAATTGCCGTCACGGGTATATTCGGCAATCTGCTCGCTGCTTCCGACCTTTTGTATGATAAGAGCAGAGGTAAGCTCGCCGTTTCTTGCGTTGATGCCGCTCATTGCCAGATACTGCCCGTCGGCGCTGAGTGCAGCGTCGGATATGTACCAGTCTGCACAGTGCCACTTGTGCAGGCTTTTGCCCTCACGGTCAAATACCTCAACCGAGGACAGCCACGATTCGCCGTGCGAAGAGCCCTGCATGACCAGCGCATAGCGGCAGTTGCGGGATATGGCACAGCTGATGAGCGTACGCTCGGCATCTGCGGCTGTGATGGTCTGCGCCACTGTTTCTATCCGGTAATCGGTCGAGCCCAGATCCACCAGCATGGCGTACCGTCCGGCAACCTTCATTGCCGGCTTGCTCATGAAGTGAGTCCTCACACCCGCCACCTGCGCCGAACTGTCGTAAAAGGTCAGCGCAGTGTCGCTCAGCAGGGCAACGCCGTTGTCGGCAATGCAGTCGATCGAATTTGCGTGGCTGCCGTATATGGTGGACGGAAATCCGCTGCCCGAACCGCACATTGCCATGTTGTCCCGTGCGCACTGGGTCATATTGGCGCAGCTGAGATTTATGCGGTTGTTCCACAGCGTCACCACCAGCAGCACCAGGCCCAGCACAAGCATCATTCTGACAACAGACTGGGTTATCCGGCCGTCTGCGCTGCCTTTTTTCGTCCGGCTCCTGCCCGATGTGCTCTTATTGGAATAATCAATACGTCCGCGGCGGGTATCCTGCCTCTGTCCGCCTCTTTTCTGTTCTGCCATTATCGTTTCTCCCTCAGCATATGTGTGTTATGTATTATATGGCACGCGGCTGTCCTTCCGGATGGTTGAAATCGCGCCGGTGCTGTTGTATAATGTATCCGTGTTTGATCTGCAGCTTTCTGGATGACATAAATATGATTATACAACAGAACCGCTGTTTTGAAAACCCCTGAATGATAATTTTAGCCGGTCGCTGTTTCACGGGCCGGAACAGGAGGCACATTATGGGACGTTTCTGGAAGCACAACGAGCGTCTTTCCCCCTATGACGACAACGCATTCACCGAGGAGGAGCTGGATTCCATCTGCGACACTGTGCGCGAAAGCAGCTTTATCGACGACGAATCCGGACGCTCCATCGACGAGCGCATGACCGAGTTTTTCGGCGGCTTTGAACCGGGCTGGATATGCTTTCAGGCTCCCGACGCCGTCTGCTATGTCAACTGCTACGGCATCCTGCGCAGAGGCCGTCAGGCCATCCGCGTAGAACTTCAGTTCGAGCTGAGCGACGACCTTGAGGATTTCTGTCTCACCGGACTGTGCATCAACAACCGCCCGCAGCCCGAAGCAGCCGTTGCCGAATTTGAGGCAAGCTTTGCCGCGCCCGCTCCCGGACAGCTGCCCGTTCAGGAGGAAAAGCAGCCGGACGAGGCGGAGGATGAGGACGGGGACAGCTGGTATGACGAGGAGGATGACTACTACGGCAGGGATATCGCCGAGTACGACATGTATGAAGAGGATTATCCCGAAGAGGAGTGGGAGCAGCTCATGCACGGTCACCGGCACGACCACGACTGCAGCTGCGGCCACCACCATGAGGAACCCCGGCGTCAGCTTTATGACTTTGAATCCGATTATGTTGAGCCCGTGGAGGAGGAAAAGCCGGAGCGCACCGTAAGCTTTTTTGGCAACTACGGCGCATTTCCGGTGACCGGCCACGACGACGGGGAGGACGAATGATGTTCAGACCCATGAGACGAACCGCACAGCAGCTGCCCCTTCAGCAGTGCAGAGATATTCTCGCCGCTGCCACCCACGGTGTTCTGGCTCTTCACGGTGACGACGGCTATCCCTACGCCCTTCCCATAAGCTATGTGCTGCACGATGACAGAATCTACATCCACTGTGCTGCAACCGGTCACAAGCTGGATGCCATAAGGTCAGACGAAAAGGTGTCCATGTGCGTTGTGGCGCAGGATAAGGTCATCCCGGAAACCTATTCCACCGACTATCTGAGTGTCATCGTCTTTGGACGGGCCCGCATCGTGGAGGACGCAGAAAGCAAGCTGGAGGCCATCAGGCGTCTTGCCCTGCGCTACTCTCCCGCCGAGCCGGAGGAGCACATGAACGCCGAGATCGCCGAAAGCTTTGACCGCATGGCGATAGTGGAAATAACCATTGAGCACATGACCGGCAAGCAATCCCTGCGCATGGCAAAGGAAAAGAAAAACAACTGACCAAAATGCACTGTTCCGGAGTCCACTCTCCGGCAGTGCATTTTTTGTTGAAGTCCGGTGGAAAACCCGGAGAGCCACATCCCGCTGAGTGTCTGCAGCCTGTATTTCCCACTTATCCACCGGCATTTTGCCCTGCCGGTAATTGTGGAAAACTTTTATTCGGCTCGCTGCGGCAAAAAACCGGAAATCGGCTTGACTGCGCGATTTATGCCGTGTTAACGGTTGTTCTGCCGAAAACATAATTGCCTGTTTCCGCATTGGAAAACCTCCGCAAAGCGCACAGTAATCAGCTTTGCGGAGGTTTTCACATTTTCCACCGGGTTTTCCACAACTTTTATGTCAACGCGGATCCTTCACCCTTTGCATTAGGCTCATTTTTTCGGAATACACGGCACACAAACTGTCAATAATAACCACAAAGCGTCCTGCGCTATAGAGAAACAGGAGGAAGAATATGATACGCGGTGTGAGCCACTATTCGGTGGAAATCAAAGGAACAGGCAGTCCCTATTTTGAGCGGGCCATATGCTTTGTCCGTCCGGAATACGCCCGAACCGAGAGGATGGACCTCCATCGGGCGGCACTGGAGCTGATGGACCGGCTGAGCAGCGAGGTTGAACCTGTCCACGAGGACGACCGGCCTCAGGAGCAGCCGGAAAACGGATTTCTCAGACGGCTGCGCTCTGCCCTGCCGCTGATAGTGTCCGGACTGACCGGTGCCGCTGCAGCCTTTCTGCTGTGTCTGCTGGTGCAGTAACGGTCATACACGGCGCACAGGCGCATATAAATTGGACGCAACAATAATTCGGGAGGTATCTTTATGGAGTATTCCATAGCTGCCGGACGCAGGCGGATGGCCTTCAGCGAACGGCTGCGTCAGCTGCTCACTGCACTGGTGGGCACAGCTGTTTCCTTCGGCCTTGCTTCGCTGCTGCATTTCCTCTACAGCCTAAGCGGAAAGCTGCGCTTTACTGCCGTTTTTGCCCTTGTCAACGAAAGCGTGTGGGAACACGTAAAGATTCTGCTGTGGGCATATCTGCTGTGGAGCTTTGCCGAATATTATATTCTCCGGCCGGATGCACGGAGGCTGCTGGTGGCACGCACCGCCGGAGCCTATGTGGTGGCAGCTCTGACCATATGCGTGTTTTACATTTACACCGGCGTGCTGGGCAGAAACGTTGCCTGGTTTGATATTCTATCCTCGGCACTGTGGCTGCTGGCCGGTGAGATAATCAGCCTGCGCATCATCAACGCCCGCCTGCCCTCCGGAGAGTATTACATCGTCAGTCTGGCGGCTCTTGTGCTGCTGGTGGTCATGCTGCTGTGCTTCACCGTCAGTCCGCCCAGACTGGGACTCTTTGCCGACCCGGTCACCGGCCTGTACGGTCTTGAGGTCATGCCCTGACGAATACGAACGGTAATTTCAACATTATATACTACCATATGTCGCTTACGTTATGTATTATCGTTAATATATAATACAGACTGTATGCAACATATCATTGATACACTTGACAATCCGCCCCTTTTAGCCGTATATTGGAGCCGGCATCATTCCGATGCCGAAAGGAGCGATGATATATGAATCTTGCAAAAATCAGCATCTTCATCAGCCTCATCCTGCGCCATCGACCGGAGGTCATAGATATAGCTCTGGACGAACACGGTTGGGCTGACGTGGAAAAACTCATCGAAGGTGTACGCAGAAAAAAGGCTCCCGGCTTCACCATGGCTGACCTTGAGGAAATCGTACGCACCGACAGCAAGCAGCGCTATTCCTTCAATGAGGATAAGACGCTCATCCGTGCCAATCAGGGGCACTCCATTCCGGTTGACGTGGAACTGCCTGTAGCCGAGCCGCCGGAATTTCTCTGGCACGGCACAGGAGAAAAGTATGCAGCCTCCATCGACCGCATGGGACTTATCCCAAAAAGCAGGCTGTACGTGCACATGTCCGGCGACATCGACACCGCACGCACCGTGGGCAGACGTCACGGCAGGCCGGTGATCTACCGTGTGCACACCGGACAGATGGCGGCGGAGGGCCACACCTTCTACCGCTCGGTCAACGGCGTGTGGCTTGTAAAGAACGTGCCGGTGGAATATCTTGAGAAAATCAGCGAACAGGAAACCGCACCCCTCAGTTCATCGTGAACCGCGGGGTGCGGCGTTTTTTTATTTTTCGCAGGCTTTCCTGCCTTTGATGAGCGCACCAACTGTCAGACCGACCATCATGCCGGCCGGTACAGCAGATCCGGCGCTGAGTGTGGACACCTGAGTAAGAAGCATTCCAAACGCCGCTCCAAGGCACATTCCTCCCGCCATTCCGGCGCCGGTGTTCTGATCGCTGCTTATGCGCTTGCTGTTGGCAAGCAGCGCCGCAAGCAGCACACCTAAGAGCACCCACGGCAGCGCCGCCATGACAAAATCTTTCATCACGCTGCCACCTTCCTACATATCCAGATGGACTTCCATTGCGCCGCCGGCAAAGTCGGAGAAGTAGATTTTATACTCTCCCCTGTGCAGCAGCACGCGGATATCCTCTTCGTGCACATCGTCACCGGTAACGGTATATACCGTCCCGCCCGCTTTGTCCACCACGGTAAAGGTCATGGGAGCGTCTGCCTCAATGTCGATGTCAATATAGTATAAATCGGGGTATTTGACCTCCACGGTGTTCCACAGGCAGGCTTCCTCCAGCTCTGCCGGAAGAGCATCCATGTATTCCGCGCTCATCCAGCAGTCCATGTTTGAGCGAAGTGAGGAGAGTGATACGCTTGCAATGCCGCAAAGGAGAATCAGCGCAAGAACCACTGACGTGGCAGTGGTGTCTCCCCTGCGATTTTTGCTTCGGTCGGGATTTTTCATTATATATACGCCCCGTCCGATAAACAGCAGCAGCAGAACATACTCAACAAACAGCGCAAGGGTGGAAAGATTGGGCTGCATGACCAGTGCGGCCACCAGCAAAGCGGCAGCCGCCGCGCCAAAGATCAGCACGCCGGTGCCCAGCTTTGCCCAGCGGCTGTTCATCTCCTGCAGGGAGGAGCGGTCGGTGAATATCTCATATTCATCCTCAGGCAGCGCGGGGTCATAGGGCTTGCGGAAATAGTGCCAGCCGTTGAGAGTGGAGTTGACGTACTGCCAGCCGAACTCACGGAAGCTTTCGATGTAACCGGCTCTGTCATCCAGCTTGGTACGATAATCAAGCTGATAGCGGTAGCGGATACTCTCATCACGCTTGTATCTTCTTGAGAACATCCTGCCCTCCACCAGCTGCCAGCCCTGCTCGGACATCCTGTTGAGCTCTTCGATCTCACCCTCATAATTCCACGCGGAATACAGCTTATGTGTAGTTCTGTACTTTTTCATTTCTTCACTCCTCCACGTTCTCCAGCATTCTTCTCAGCCGTGCAATCTCGCTGCTCAGTACTTCTCTTCCCTCTTCGGTCAGGCTGTACATGCGCTTTCGCTCGGTACCCGGTTCGCTTGACATCACCTCGGCAATCCAGCCCTTTTTCATCATGTTGCTGGTGGCTCCGTACATGGTGCCCGATCCGATCTTAACGTCACCGCCCGACAGCTTTTCGGCCATCTGCATGATGCCGTAGCCGTGATTTGCGCCCTTGGACAGGCACAGCAGGATGTAATAATAGCTTTCGGATATTGGTTCAGTTCGCTTCATTTTTACACTCATTCCTTTCCGTTTTCATCTTTGCTCTCCGCCTGTTCCTTGCCGTGAACCGCCAGCGACCGGACGGTCAGGAAGACCATCACTGCCGTGCAGAGCATCAGCGCAGCGCCAATGACGCGAACCGCCCAGTCGGGCAGAATACCGTCCAGTCTGCCCACGTTCATGAGCAGCAGCGAAATGCAGATGGTGACGCAGCCCATTGCTGCAAGCCGGTTGTTTTTCTTTTCCATAATCGATTCTCCTTGTATGACTCAGTTATATTACTCTGATTTCCGATGAGCGGCAACGACCTGCAGGTATATCGCCCGCTGTTATATCGTGCGTCGCTATGTCGTCCGACGACACTATCATACCACGACATATGTCGTCTGTCAACATAGTTTTGAAAAAAATTTTCGGGGGACGTTAAAAACCCCGCCAAAGCAGATGCTTCGACGGGGCTGAAAGCTTATGATTATCAGATTTTATCCATCAGCGCGAGGATAGCGTCCTGCTGTTCAGGAGTCAGTCCTGACCAGCTTTCCAGCAGTCTTTTCTGGGAAGGAGTGAGAGACACTGGAGTGTCACCCTCCGCAAACAGCTGCGACAGTGTAATCCCAAAAGCGTAACATATCTTCTCCAGAGAGGGTATGGTCGGTATCAGGTTCTTTCGGTACCACGAAGAAATGGTGGACTGAGGCAGTCCGGAGCGCTCGGAAAGCTGATATTCAGTCCAGCCACGGTCAATGCGGTATTGCGTGATTGTACCGAGAATGTCTTTCACCCGTTCTTCCTCCCTCGCTTGTGTTCATCGTAATCATTTTTATTTATTCTGTACCGGAAAGTATCTCACTCACAGCGTCGGCAAAGCGCCAGTAGTCCGAGCTGACTATCGCCGAATGTATCATCTCATAGGCGTCGGCAGGGCAGGGCTCGTCGAACATGAATGAATCCATTGTCATCGGCATTACATAGGATTCTTTTCCCTTTTCGTCAAACACCACCATAGCGAAAAAATAACCGTCCGCTTCGGTAAAGGAAAAGTCGATATCTTTTGCTTCCTCCATGGGCACAAGCCTGTCGGTGGGTCTTATCCCGTCGGGATATATTCCGGTGATCTCGTCATCGGTGTAATAAAGATAATCCGTTCCCAGATACTCCTTCAGCCAGCCGGGAAACTCCTTTGCCTCGGAGAGCAAAGCAGCGGTGTCGCTGTGTATGACTCTGCGGCTGCCGTCCTCGCCGTATTCCACCGCCTCCATAAGCAGCGTGCCGTCAGCCATGTAGGTGTATTCCGATATATAATGCTCACCTTCGGGCAGCCACTCAGGCACTCCGTGGCACAGTCTGGCGACCGCCTTGTCAAAGGATATGCCCAGTTCTTCCAGTCTGACCCTGTTGGTTTCAGCGTGGATGATCTCTACGGTATCGTCGATCAGTCCGGTGTATTGCTCATAGGGCAGCAAATCAAATATTTTCTGAAATGCCGCGTTGAAGTCATCGTTTTCGGTGGGATTGATGCCTCCGCAGCGGTGCACCTCGCTGCCCTCCGCATCGTAGAAGCACAGCCACTGCTCGATGGCAAAGCTCTCGTGCTCCGGGATGATCTCTCCGAGGTTCAGTATGCTGCAGTCGCGGAAGGTCTGTATGACACCCAGCTTCTGCTCTTCCGTCACCTCAAGACCGGTCGACGTGATCCACTCCAGCTTCACACCCTCATGGTCGTAGTCTTTTGTGTGCACGCTCAGCTTATTGTCTGCTCCGAGGCTGTAGACGATGGTGAATCTGCCGCAGCAAAAGCCGTATTTGGGCGATATCTCCAGCGTGAACACGGTATTGTCGTAGGACACGCCCCGCTCCTGCTCCAGCTGAATCGCCTCGTCAGGTATCAAAGCCGCCGGGGCACAGCCGGCAAACAAAGCAGCTGTACTCAGCAGGCACAGCAGCACGACTGTCAGCCTGATTACTCTTTTCATTTTCCGAAATCTCCTTTTCTTTTATCAAGGTCTGAATGCCCTCTTGTAACTGCATAGTATCACGTCGTACATATATTGTCAATAATTAATTCACATTTTATTAATATTAAGTTCATTAACCGTACATATCTCGGCGGCACAAAAAAGGACTGCCGTCCGGAAACGGCAGTCCTTTGCTGATTGGTTATTCGATTAATACATGCCCATGCCGCCGGTGGGATCACCTGCAGGCATCGGAGGCAGAGGCTCCTTCTTGTCTGCCACCAGAGACTCGGTGGTCAGCACGATGGAAGCAACGGAGCAAGCGTTCTGAACAGCGGAACGTGTGACCTTGGTGGGGTCAACGATACCGGCAGCCAGCATGTCGCAGTACTCGTCGGTAGCCATGTTGTAGCCGTAGCCGGTCTTCTTCTCACGCTTGATGTTCTCGATGATGACCGAGCCCCCAAGACCTGCGTTGGCAGCGATCTGACGGATGGGCTCCACCAGAGCGCGGACAACGATGCGCACGCCGGTCTGCTCGCCGCCGCTGGTCTTGTCAACCAGAGCGGCAACAGCGTCGATGGTATTGAGCAGAGCCACGCCGCCGCCGGCAACGATGCCTTCCTCAACGGCAGCCTTGGTGGCAGCCAGAGCATCCTCGATGCGCAGCTTCTTTTCCTTCATCTCGATCTCGGTGGCAGCACCGACCTTGATGACGGCAACGCCGCCT
>JAZUOR010000283.1:0-6882 GCA_045604745.1 Acutalibacteraceae bacterium
AATCCCGCAGAGATGATTTTCTCTGCGGGATTTCTGTTTGTTTACTGATTCTGTCAGGCCTTGTCCGGGGCGCGCTGCACATCCTCCCGAAGAAGCCGGTAAACCGCTGCGGCAAGGGGAACGCCCAGCAGCATGCCGGAAATGCCCATGATGCCGCCGCCGATGGTCACCGCCGCCAGAACCCAGATTCCGGGCAGGCCTATGGATGCACCCACCACACGGGGATAGACGATGTTGCCCTCAAGCTGCTGGAGCACAACGAGGAACACGAGGAACAGCAGCGCCTTCATGGGTGATTCGGTAAGGATCATGAAAGCGCCCAGTGCACCGCCGATGTAGGCTCCGGCGACGGGCACAAGAGCAGTAAAGCCGATGAGAACGCCGATCATGGTGGCATAGGGGAAGCGGAAAATCAGCATGCCGACGGTACAGAGCACGCCCAGAATGACCGCCTCGGTGCACTGACCCACGATGAAGCGGTGAAAGCAGTCGTCCAGAGTTTCAAGGACATGGGAGGCTTTTCTGCGCCAATCCTGCCGGACATACCGGTGAGCCAGCAGCCGGAACTGAGCCTTGATGCGCTCCTTGCCGAAGAGCAGATACACCGCAAAAATGATGCTGACGATAATGGTGACCGTCAGGCTGAACACAGAGGAAAGCGTGGAGATGACCACGTCAAGCACACTGCCGAAGCCGGAGGTGACGATCTTGATTATCTCCTCCATGCGGGATGCCCAGTCGATGTTTGCGATGGATGCGATAATATCCTCCGGCACGATGCTCAGGGTTCTGAGCCATGCGGCAAAGTCGCCTGCCGCGTCGGGGATCTTGGCAATGATTATCTGCACACATGCGCTCAGCTGGGGAAGCACCAGACAGAAGATGAGTGCCACCACCGCTGCCACTGTGACAAAGGCGAGCAGTATGCTGACCGGCCGGCTGCAGGCCGTCCAGAATTTCCTTTTTGCACGGGAAAAGAGCAGCCGCTCATAGGCGTTCATTATTATATTGACGATGTAGGCGATTATCCCGCCGATGAGCAGAGGCTGGGCGGTGCCTGCCACCAGTGAAAAAAGTCCCTCCACCGAAGGCCAGTAGTGAATGGCAAGATAGACGGCAAACACAGTCAGTCCGAACTTCACGCAGGACTGCCATTTGATTTTCATATATGATCAACTCCGTTTTATAGTTGTTTTTCCGGCTGTGTCACATACCCATGATACCATGCCGCCGTCTTGCCGCGCAACAGACAATATCGGCCGGATGTACAGCAATGCATGTTTCACGCAAGAGCAGAACTGATCCCGGCTTTCCGTGAGGAGAGCCGGGATCAGAGTGGTGCTTATGCGGGCTTACCAGCCAAACCATTCGCTGAACCAGTTGTCCCAGTCGGAATAGCTGTCGCCGTAATAGTAGTCGTTGTAGTAGTCGTTGTAGTAATAGTCGTAATAATCGTAGTAGTCGTTGTAGTCGCTGAGGTCGTAGTCACTGTAGCCGAAGCCGTGGTCGGAGTAGTTGTTGTAGTAGTTGTTGTAATACTCCTCCATGGACTGGTCGCCGTAGTTGTCGTTGTAGTATTCGTCATAGGAGGAATACTCGTCGGAGCCCTCGGCGTTGTAGTCGTCGTAGTAGCCGTAGTAGTCGGAGAAGAAGTCAGAGAAGTAACTGCCGGCGGTGCCTCCGAGGTAACCGGCAAAGAAATCCTCCCAGCCGCCCCAGCTGTCCCAGTCGTAGTCGGTGTAGGAGTCGCCGTTGTCGCTGTAGTAGTCGCTCCATGTGCCGTAATCGTCGTAGGTGGAGTACCAGTCGGACCAGTCATAGCTGCCGGCGGCGTTGTCCACTCTGGTGAATTCGCCGAGCAGGTCTATGTATTCGTCGTCAAAGCCCACCGCAGAGAATATCTTCTCTATGGAGCGGTAGCCGGCGGAATCGCCGTAGGGCAGGGTGACCGCAAGACCGGTCATGTCTGCGCAGCCGCGGTTGGCCGAACAGTAGGCAATGGCACTGGCAAGAGCGGAAATGAGAGCCTCGGTTTCGGGAACGCCGTCAACGGAATTGGCAATGGCCATCATGTCGGCGATGTCAGCCTCGGTGCTGAGCAGGCCGAGAATGTCGTCCAGCGAGCGCACGCCTTCGTTTTCGATGGTCCAGGTAAAGTTGGAGTCAAGCAGCTGCTCCTGTGCGGCAAAGGCAAAGCTTCTCCATGTGGAGTAGACCAGCTTCATGTAGGCAAGGTCAATGGCAGCAAGAATGGCGTCCGAGCTGCCGCTCTCGGTGACAAAGTCGTCACAGATGGTTTTTGCAAGGTCGAGAGTCGGGGTGGAGGGATCCTTTGCCAGATCGGTCAGCCAGTATTTGTATTCCCAGCCGTAGCCGGACTCATAGTCCTCAGAGGCGATCATGTAGTCGGCAAAGTCGTAAAGCACGCAGGCGATCTCCATGGTGCTCATCAGGCATGCGTCAAAGCCGATGAAGTCAAAGGTGGTGCCGGCGTTGTACAGAGCCTCACCCAGCTCGTCGATGGTCAGTGTGTCGTAGTAGTTGTATTCGTCGTAGCCCCAGCCGTCAACAGCACCTGCGCCGTGATCCCACAGAATGAGCATGTTGCGGTTGGCGGGATATTCCTCGGTGCAGAACCGGATGAAATCGGTCAGAGTCTCGCCGTCGGTCATGTCACGCTGTCCCAGACGCTTTTCAACGGTGGTCAGACGACCGTTCTCAATGATGTGGCGCTGGTTGGTGGAGCCGGATATCTGGTTGGTGGACCAGTCCTTGCAGCCGCCGGTTTCAATTACGATGTTGACGTTGCCGCTGCTGGTGGCCGACATCATTTCCTTGATGTCCATGAAGGCAAGGCCGCTGTCCGACTCAAGGTTGCTGGCGCACATGTAGATCATTATGGTGACCTCGTCGCGTCCGTCACCGTAGATGGTGGTCAGCGGCTCGCGCAGGGTGGTGTCAAGCACGTTGGAATCGGGAACCTGAGAGACAACGATGATGTCTCCGTCGTCGGAGCTGTCGGAGAAATTGGGATAGGAATCGTCGTAATCGCTGTAGAGATCGTCGATGGTGACGTAGTCATAATCTCCGAAATCGTAGCCGTAATCCTGATAGAAGGAATCGAGGCCGGAGTTCTGAGTGTCGCCCGTCTCATAATTCTCGTAAAGAGAGTTCATGTCAAATTCGGAGGAATCCATGGCGTAATCGGCCAGAAGATACAGCATATCCTCGCAGCCGCACATGGAAAGCATCATGAACGCAGCAAGAATAACTGCAACGATGCGCATTGCTCTTTTTTTCATTTTGTTCTGACACCCCTTTGATGATTGATTGCCTGAATCAATTGTATATTACCACATATTTCAAAAATATACAACAATATTTCGCCATGGGGTTTATGATGGGATTATGAAGGTTTTTTGCCGTTCAATTGAAGCAGGCAGTTCCTGAGCTTTTTATAAGGTAACAGGAAAAGATGTCAGAAGCCCAGCTCAGCAGATGCGCTCCAGCTCGTGGCGCAGCTGGTCGATGATGCGCTTTTCCAGCCGGGAAATGTAGGACTGGGAAATGCCCAGACCGGCGGCGACCTCCTTCTGGGTGTGCTCACGGAAGCCGTTGAGCCCGAAGCGCAGGTTCATTATGTGCCGTTCGCGGTCGCCCAGGCGGGACACCGCTTCCAGCAGCAGGCTGCGCTCGGTCTGGTCCTCGATATCACGGCTGACGATGTCCGGGTCGGAGCCAAGCACGTCGGAGAGCAGCAGCTCGTTGCCGTCCCAGTCGGTGTTGAGCGGTTCGTCAATGGAGGTCTCCTGCCGCAGGGAGGAGGTCTTGCGCAGAAACATCAGGATCTCGTTTTCGATGCACCGTGAGGCATAAGTGGCAAGCTTGATGTTGCGCGCAGGACAGAAGGTGTTCACTGCCTTTATCAGTCCGATGGTGCCGATTGAGATAAGGTCCTCAATGCCTGCACCGCTGGTTTCAAATTTGCGGGCGATGTACACCACAAGCCGCAGATTGTGGGTTATGAGCGGCTCGCGGGCGGAATCATCGCCGCTGTTGATGCGGTCAAATATCCGCTGCTCTTCCTCCTTGGGCAGCGGAGCGGGCAGGGTTTCGGGGCCGTTGATGTAGGCTACGCTGTCCTCGCGCTGCAGCTTTTTCATTATATACAGCCGCAGCCGGAAAAAAGCGCGGTCCATGCGCCGGAAGATATTCATGCAGACACTCCTTGCTGTTTTTGTGTTTATATATAATGTAATACGGCTCACAGCAGTATATCGGGGCTGACGATGGCGTGGTGCTCCCTGCCCACATGCCCGCCGGTAAGTATGCCGATGTATGCCTCGGCGGTTCTTGGCTGCTCTCCGGGCAGGGCGGCAGTTATCCGTTCCGGGCGAAAGGCAAGCATCATTCCTCCTCCGCCCACGCCCGAATAGGGTATGACCCTGAGCGACGGCGGAGCGCTCTGTCCGCTGACAGTGCCGCCGGCAAAGCTGTCGCAGCCCTCCGGCAGAACATCGCCCAGCGCTTCTGCCTCGGTGACAATGACCGGCAGACCGGAGAAAGGCTCGGTCAGCAGGTTGCCGGTGTCAACGATGGCATCTATGCTCACCTGCCTGCCACGGTCATATATGACCAGCCTACACCGTGAGCGAATGAGATTGCGCCTGCGCAGCCGGCCGGAAAACAGAGAGGTAAGTGCGTAGCACACAACCGTGACCAGCACCAGCAGTCCGGGAGGGATATCCATGTACACCGCGCCGTTGTTGACGATAAGCCCGTGGGGAGACACCAGCAGCCACAGCGCCAGCATCAGCCCGCCGTAGCTGACCGTCACGGCGGCGGTGGTCAGCATAGTGCGTCCGAAGCGCCGCCAGCCGGAAAAGCCGAAGGCGATGAGCGTCATCACCGCACAGGAGACCGCGGTGACAAGGCTGTTGAGCAGAAAGGGGAGAGGCGGCAGCAGAATCACGCAGGAGGCTGCCGCGCCCGCCAGCGCCGCTATACACAGCCGTACCCGTGATATGGCTGACGCTGACAGCTGTCCCGCCGCGTACAGAAGAAAATAGTCCACCAGAAAGTTGACCGATATGAGTACATCCAGATATACCGTCTGCCGCAAGTCCACCGCCCCTTTCGCTCCGGGACAATATTATATGGCGTGCAAGGCGGAAAAAAGGTCGCAAAAGCGAGGAGATTCAAAATTGCTAATGATTTTTAATCACTACTGAAAATTTTAGAAAAATCTGGTAATTACCTATTGACAAATAAAATATAATGACTTATAATCACTATAGATTCTAAAACAGTAGTTCAAACACGGAACTATTCAGAAGGGTCAAGGAGGATGATACAGCATGATGATTCAATTCAAAAAAGGCGTGCTGGAGCTGTGTGTGCTTTCCATGCTCAAGCAGGATGACCAGTACGACTACGACGTGGCCTCAAAGCTTTCAAGAAGCATTGATGTGGCCGACGGCTCCATTTATCTGGTGCTCAGGCGGCTCAAGCAGGATGAATATGTTTCGTCCTATCTGGAGGAGTCTTCCGGCGGTCCGCCCCGCAAGTACTACGTTATCACCCGCAAGGGTGAGCAGTTCCTCGACCAGCTTGTCGATGAATGGAGACAGCTGGTGGACAGCGTCAACGGTATCATCGCCAACGGCGGGATATGTGACCAGGTCAACGCAGCTATCGAATATTCCCAGAGCGTATCAGTGAACGGAGGTTATAATTGTGAACAGGAGTGAATTTATTGCGGCGATGGAGGCGCAGCTGATCCGGCTGCCCAAGGCGGACAGAGACGATATTCTCAACGACTATGAGAGCCATTTTGCCAACGGAATAGCCGAGGGCAAAACCGAAGAGGAGGTCAGCGCACAGCTGGGCGATCCGATGGAGCTGGCTGCCGTATATCTTGAAAATCTGCCTGAGGGAGCAAAGGGCGCTCCCTATATCCCCGAAGAAGAGCCTGTCCGGGAGGAAGAATCCTCCACCTGCGCTCCCGAAGCTGAGGAGGCATGGCGCAGCGCAGGAAACCGGTACACCGACACGCAGTATACCAATGCACAGTATACTGATGCACAGTACACCGGCACTCAGAATCCCGAACCGGCGAAGAGCGGTGATGAAAAGGATGTACTGGGCATTGTGGCTACTGTTCTGCTGACGGTTTTTGTTGCTCTGCCCGTTGTCTGGAGTATTGCCGGGGTCATAATCGGCGCATTCGGAATAACCATCGGCTGCTTTACCGCTGCCGTGGCACTGGTCGTTCTTGGTGCCACCAGCATGGGCCTGAGCGTCGCCGCCGGCGTAGGACTCATCCTGCTGGCTGTAGCTCTTGCGGCACTGGCGTTCCTTGCGCTCTTCCTCGGAATCATGGGCATCAAGGGCACTGTTCTGCTGGTCAAGTGGTACATTGAGCTGTGCAAGAAGATGATTGGAGGTACGAGATAATGAAATTCAAAGGTAATGTGACCGGCGCGATCATCAGTCTGGTCGTGTTTCTGGCGTTCGCTATCGCAGGCGGCATCTGCCTTGCCACCGGCTTCGGCGAGCTTGTAAAGAATTCCGATACAATAAACACCGTCAACGACATCGTTGAGTATGTGGACGATTTCAGCCTCAATCTGGATCTGAACGGCATGACCGTCACCAGCGGCACTTCCAGTCAGGCAGAGGCATTTTACGAGCGCGAGCTTTCCGGCGATGTGGAGAGCATCTCCATCAAGGCCTCCGGCGGCGACGTTGTTGTCAGCACCGGCAGTGAGTTTTCTGTCAGCTTCAAGGGCCGCGTGTCCTCCGGCAGATATGAAGAGCTCAACGAAAACAGCGTTCCCGCTCCGGGTTCCGACAGCTCCGATCCGGATTACTATAATAACG
>JAZUOR010000284.1:0-3557 GCA_045604745.1 Acutalibacteraceae bacterium
GAACGACCGGCTGACCCTCAAGGACGCTGCCAACAGCGACACATGGCTTCACGCGGCAAAAATGCCCGGTTCCCATGTGGTTGTTCACGCTCACGGTCAGCCCGTGCCCGATTCCACCATGGAGCAGGCAGCCATCATCGCAGCCACCCACAGCCGCGGTGCTGAACAGGGACTTGTGGCGGTGGATTATACCCGCATAAAAAACGTGACGAGAATGCCGGGCGGCAAGCCCGGTCTGGTCAATTACACCGACTACAAAACCGTGTACGTACGTCCCGACCCGGAGCTGTGTCAGCGCCTCCGGAAAAAATAAGAATTGCATCTATCGGAAAGCGGTGCTTAAAGAATGGAAAACAGGCTCGCGGAAACACTTGTCAGATATCTCGACTGTCCCTGTCGCTTTTTTGAGCGCATGAAGGACGATTCCCCGATCATGGCGGCATTTGATGAAGCCGCATCGCGGGGAAAGACCGAGGGATTCACACCGATGCTCATACCGGTGGACGATATGCTGGTGCGAACGATTGTCGGCTGCGTTACCGGAAACACCGACCTTGGTGCCGACCCTTATGCCTTTGATATCGAAGTGGTGAGAGAGTGGCGAAAAGCCATGCTGTCCGCTCCGCTGCCTGCTTTGGAGGAGATACTGACCCGTCGCAGGCAGGAGCTTGCGGAGGATCTGGAAATCAGCAGATACGATTTTTCCGCACCGCCTGACCGGGAAACAGTGGAGACGGTGGAGGAATTCCAGCCGGCAAACCGACTGATCTCCTGCCTCGATTATTCCGGACGCAGGACATGGCCGCTGGTACTGGCTGAAATACCCGTGTCCGAACCGTGGAAGGTCTTTGTCTGGGTACCCTTCGGCGGCTGGAACATGTGTCCTGACACCGATATGCTCATGGTCATGTCGGAAGAATGGTACCGCCGTTTCGGCGCTGTTCCGGCAGCAGTGACCCACGATGTGCTGGAATATCTGCTGCCCGGTCCGGTACAGGAGGAGTACACGTCGGCTCTTGCACAGGAGCATTACCTGTTCTGTCCCGACAGTCTTGACTGCGCGGGTGAAGCTTATTCTCCGGCTGTGCTTGCGGCTGTGCTTGCGCGCTCAACCGTGTGGAGCTTCTGGTGGGACTGACCGGCGGCAAACTGAAATAATTAGTCGCTGTGGGCATCGCTCACAGCATACGGAGGTCTGACGTCATGGCAAAGCCAAGAGCACCGCGAAACAAAACCATCGACACTCCGCTGAGCGAGGGCGGCGAATATCTGTGCCGGTGTGTGCGTATGAGCGGACCGGTCACTGATATGACACAGGTGCTGGACAGGACCGTTATCGGTGATATCCTCGAAACAGCTCCGCTGCTGCCGCGTGGCTGCGCCGATCTGATTATCGCTGACCCGCCATATAATCTGACCAAAAACTTTGGGGGCAGGGTGTTTTCCCGTCGTTCGCAGGAAGAATACGAACGCTTTACCAGCAAGTGGCTGGATGCGGTGCTGCCTCTCCTGCGGGATGGAGGCTCGATGTATGTGTGCTGCGACTGGCAGTGCAGCGGCATCATCGGCGGTCTGCTGAGCCAGCGGCTTACCGTGCGCAGCCGCATTACCTGGCAGCGCGAAAAGGGAAGAGGAGCCTGCGCAAACTGGAAAAACGGATGCGAGGATATATGGTTTGCCACAAAGGGTGATGATTACACCTTCAACCTCGATGCCGTAAAGCAGCGCCGCCGGGTAATGGCGCCATACCGTGCCGACGGTCAGCCAAAGGACTGGGAGGAGACGGAGGGCGGCAATTTTCGTGATACCTGTCCTTCAAACTTCTGGGACGATATCACCGTGCCCTTCTGGTCCATGGCGGAAAACACCGCTCATCCCACCCAGAAGCCGGAAAAGCTTCTTGCCAAGCTGATACTTGCCAGCTCCAACGAGGGCGATGTGGTCGTTGATCCTTTCCTCGGCTCCGGCTCCACCAGTGTCACCGCCAAAAAGCTGGGGCGGCATTATCTGGGCGTGGAGCTCAGCGAGCAATACTGCCTCTGGGCCGAGCAGCGTCTTGAAATGGCAGAGAGCGACCGTTCCATTCAGGGCTACGAGGACGGAGTGTTCTGGGAGCGCAATGCCCTGCACGGAAAGGGGAAATGACTGTGGGAAAAGCTAATGCCGGACGCCCGAAAGCGCTTCTTGTGCGCAGACTGGCAGCGGCGTACATTGACTTTGCCCTGCCTGTGTATGCGTGTATTGGTATAATTTATGTGCTCGACGCGGCATTGCGCCGATTGGGCAGCACTGCCGACGGGCTATATGCTTATCTGCTCCTTGTGGTGATTCCGCTGATCTTTGCCGCAATACTGTGCAAGGATCTTCTGCGTCCCAGCATCGGCAAGCGTCTCATGGGGCTGACTGTTGTGTGCACCGACGGCAGCGAGATATCTTCGTGGACGCTGGTGCGGCGCAATTTTTCGTTCTTTGTGTGGCCTGTGGAAGTACCGACTCTGCTGCGCACAAAGGGAGCTCAGAGATTGGCCGACAGGGAACTGGGACTGATGGTCACCTCCCGAAACCGCCGGTTGGATAAGAAATAAAAGGCCGTGTTTTACCGCGGCTTTTATTTTTTACTTGACATATGTAGATTATCTACATATAATAAAGCTATCCGATATATCGGTCATCTACACATAGGCCCGTGACGACGGGCGCAGAGATACTCGCCGAAAGGAGCGATGAACAAATGAAGATAGACAAAGCGTTGCTTTCCGGCAGCTCAGCCATGCTGGTGCTGGGGCTGCTCGCCGAAGGAGATATGTACGGCTACCAGATAACCGAGCAGCTGTCAGCCCGGTCGGAGAACGTGTTTGAAATGAAGTCGGGCACGCTCTATCCTCTGCTTCATACACTTGAGCAGAAGGGCTTTGTGACCGCCTATGAGCGCACCGAGGGAGGCAGAGAACGCCGCTATTATGCCATTACCGACGCAGGCCGCCGTCAGCTTGCCGAAAAGCAGGAGGAGTGGAAAAGCTACACCCGTGCAGTGGGTCGTGTGCTGGGAGGTGCGTCCAATGCGTAGCATGAATGAATATCTCGCAGAAGTGGGCAGCCGGATACGCTGGAAGCGTGCCCGCAGACCGCTGCTGGACGAGCTGGAGAGCCACATCTGTGACCGCAGGGACGACCTTGTCGCGCAGGGTGAAGCACCGGAGGAAGCCGAGCACCGCGCCGTACTTGAGATGGGCGATCCGGAGACTGTCAGCATAGAGCTGGACAGGGTGCACCGTCCCGCACCCAACTGGACGGTCATAGCCTGCGCTGCAGCACTGCTGGTCACCGGTATTGTACTGCTGTGGTCGGTGGGGAACAGGGAGCAATACTTCGGCAGCATGCTGCTCTACGCCGGTGTGGGAGCGGTCGCACTCGCCGCCGGTTATTTCATGGACTACACCCTGCTGGCAAAATGTCCGCGCTGGGTGCTCTTTGCTGCCTGCGCAGCGAGTTTTGTGGGCTCGATCATGGGCAGCCGACTATGGTCAACAGCTTCCCAGCTGTGCTACATTCTTCCG